>JAJQAS010000231.1 GCA_021203685.1 Clostridiales bacterium
AGTTTGTCCGGCAGGGCTGGTGGGATGACCTGGACTGCATCCTGGCCAAGGCCAAAGAACTGGACATGAAGCTGTGGATTCTGGACGACTCCCACTTCCCCACCGGTTTTGCCAACGGACGGGTGAAGGCGGACTATCCCCAGTACCTGAAATGGTATCTGGATATTCGGCGCTACGACGTGCAAGGTCCCATGCAGGGGGCGCGGGTGGATTTCACTCTGCTGAAAGGCCGCCCCTGGGAGAAGCCGGACGCCAGCGCGCGGATTCTGGGCGTTTATCTGGCCAAACGCGCCACCCAGGAGACGGTGGAGGGCGACCCCATCGCCCCGGAGACGCTGACCGACATCACCGCCCAAATGCAGCCGGACACCCGCCTGCTGACGCTGGACGTGCCGGAGGGGGCTTACAGCATTTTCGTGGTCTTCCTGACCCAAAAAGGCGGCGAGGAGGCCACGAAGGATTACCTGAACCCGCTAGTGCGGGAGGCCACCGAGGTGCTGCTCCAGGAGGTCTACGAGCCGCACTACGCCCACTACAAGGACGAATTTGGCAAGACCATACAGGGCTTTTTCTCCGATGAGCCGCGCTTCGGCAATGCCAAGGGGACTGAGGCCGCCATCGGCACCGATATGGTGCTGCCCTGGCGGGAAGGGTTGGAGCAGGAGCTGGGCTTTGACGCCAAATACCTCCCCCTGCTCTGGGTCAGGGCCGAAGGCAGGGAGAGCGACATTCGCCTGCGCTATATGGACACTGTCACCCGCCTTTACAACGAAAACTTTACCAAGGTGCTGGGGGACTGGTGCCGCGCCCACGGCGTCTGGTATCTGGGCCACACCATCGAGGACAACGGCGCTCACGCCCGGCTGGGCTACGGCACCGGCCACTACTTCCGGGGCCAGCAGGACATGGACTTCGCCGGAATCGACACCATCGGCGGGCAAATCGTGCCGGGGATGAACTACCATCACGACGCATTTAACACCGGCGGCAGCAACGGCGAGTTCTACCACTACGCGCTGGCGAAGCTGGCCTCCTCCGCCGCCCACCTGGACCCCAAAAAGCAGGGGCGGGCCATGTGCGAAGCCTTCGGCGCTTATGGCTGGAACGAAGGGCTGAAAGCCATGAAGTGGATCGCCGACCATCTGCTGGTGCGGGGGGTCAACTATATCGTCCCCCACGCTTTTGACCCCAAGGCGTTCCCCGACTTCGACTGTCCCCCCCACTTCTACGCCCACGGCCACAACCCCCAGTTCCGCTTTTTCAAGACGTTCAGCGACTATGTGAACCGGGTGTCCAGCCTGTTCCGGGGGGGGACCCACCCGGCAAAAGTCGGCCTGTTCTACCCGGCTGAGCTGGAGTGGTGCGGGGCTTATCTGCCGGTGGAAAAACCGGCCAGAGAACTGACCACCCACCAAATCTCCTTCGACATCGTGTCGTTGGACTACCTGAAAACGGCGGAAGTGGAAAACGGCGGATATTCCATCAACGGCCAGCGGTTTGAGGTGCTGGTGCTGCCCTATGGGGAATGTCTGCCCAACCAGCTGGTCGCCCTTTTGGAGCAACTGCTGGCCCAGGGGGTGCGGGTGCTGACCGTGAACCAGAAGCCTGCCCGACAGACCGGGGGCGCGATCCCGGCGGCGGTGCTGGAGCGGCTGGAGGTCGTGCCGCTGAAAGAGCTGGGCAATGCGCTGGCTGCGTATCAGGCGGTTGGGCTGTCCCAGCCCCAACCCGACCTGGTGGTGGGCGAATACGCCAGAGACGGCAAGCGGTTCTATATGCTGTTCAACGAGAACATTGGCCGCGCCATCCAGACCAATGTTGTTTTCCCGGCGGAGGGCAATCTGTACCGCTATGAGGCACTGACCGACACCCTCTGGGAGGAACCCAGGCAGGAGGTTGGCTCCCCGCTGACGCTGGATGCCTACGAATCCGCCGTGTTCGTGGTCAGTCAGGAGCCGCTGGCGGCAGAGAAGCAGCCCTGCGGAACGTGGGAGCAAATGCCGCTGCCCTGCGACTGGAAGGCGCAGTTTGCCGACAGCACCTCTTATCCGACTTTCACGGAGGACGTACCGGTGCAAAGCCTCTGCTGTGTCCAGACCCTGGCTGGCTGGGAGAAAAAGTGCGGCACCCTGCGGTTTACCGCCCAGGTCGAGGTCCCCGCCTGCTCCGGCGCGGCGCTGGATCTGGGGCAGGTCTACGAGACCGCCGAGGTGTTCGTCAACGGCCAGTCCGCTGGCTGCCGCATCTGCCGCCCCTACCGGTTTGACCTGACCGGTCTGCTGAAACCGGGCAAGAACGAGCTTTCCGTTGAAGTGACAAACACCCTTGGCACCGCCGTTCGGGACGGTCTGAGCCACTATATGGTCATTGAACCCTTTGGCGTGCAAGGCCCCGCCACATTGCAAATCAGAAAGTGAGGTATAGCATGGGATTTCCCAAGGAGTTTCTCTGGGGCGGCGCAACGGCCGCCAACCAGTGTGAGGGTGCTTACAAAGAAGGAGGCCGGGGCCTCGCCAACGTGGATGTCATTCCGGCGGGGAAAGACCGCTTCCCGGTGATGCTGGGCCACAAAAAGATGCTGGCCCCCGACGGGGCGCACCGCTACCCCGCCATGCAGGGCATCGACCTGTACCACCACTACAAAGAGGACATTGCGCTGTTCGGGGAGATGGGGTTCCGCTGCTACCGGATGTCCATCGCCTGGACCCGCATTTTCCCCAACGGCGACGAGTTGGAACCCAACGAGGAGGGGCTGGCCTTTTACGAGGACCTGTTCCGGGAGTGCAGGAAGTACCACATTGAGCCGCTCGTCACCATCACTCATTTCGACTGCCCCATCCACCTGATCGAGAAATACGGCGGGTGGAAAAACCCGAAGCTCGTCGAGTTTTACAAGCGGCTGGTGACAGTGTTGTTCACCCGGTTTAAGGGGCTGGTGCGCTACTGGCTCACCTTCAACGAGATCAACATGATTTTGCACCTGCCCTTTATGGGAGCCGGATTGGTGTTTGAGCCGGGCGAGAACGAGACCCAGACCAAATATCTGGCGGCCCACCACGAGCTGATTGCCTCCGCCTGGGCCACCAAAATCGCCCATGAAATTGACCCGGAGAACAAGGTGGGCTGTATGCTGGCGGCGGGGATGACCTATCCCTATTCCTGCAACCCGGAGGATGTCTGGAAGGGCATGGATAAAGACCGGGAAAATTATTTCTTCATCGACGTGCAGTCCAGAGGGTACTATCCTTCCTATGCGAAGAAATTCTTCCAGCGGGAGAACATTCAGCTGGAGCTGTCGCCGGAGGACGAGCAGGTCATGCAGGAAAACACGGTGGACTTTATCTCCCTATCCTACTACTCTTCACGCTGCATCAGTGCAAATGCGGAGGCCCCCACCACAGCCGGAAACGTTTTTGCTACCGTTCGCAACCCTTACCTGAAAACCAGCGAATGGGGCTGGCAAATCGACCCGCTGGGGCTGCGCATCACGCTGAACAGCCTCTATGACCGGTATCAAAAACCCCTGTTCATCGTGGAAAACGGCCTGGGAGCCGCCGACACCCCGGACGAAAACGGCTATGTGGAGGACGATTACCGTATCTCTTACCTGCGGGAGCATATCAAGGCCATGAAGGACGCCATTGATGAGGACGGCGTGGAGTTGCTGGGGTACACCACCTGGGGGCCAATCGATTTGGTCTCCGCCTCCACCGGCGAGATGAAAAAACGCTACAGCTTTGTCTATGTGGACTTGGACGACGAAGGAAACGGCACCCTGAGCCGGACGAAAAAGAAATCCTTTGACTGGTACAAGCGAGTGATCGCCAGCAACGGGGAAGAACTCGATTGACTTCTCAGCCGGAGGCAGAAGGCGTGGCGACGGCATCGAAGAAGCCTGAGAAAGGACAAAATAAGCGATTGCCTTGGCAGCTCAGCCTGTGATTCCGTAAATGGACGAAGCGGTTCGAGAGATGTACGCCTCTCGGACCGCTTTTTTTGATTCCCAAATTGCAATAGCAAGTTCTCTGGGCTCTTTTTCCCAAGTTCGGAAGTCTCAGGCATCAAAGGATGTGGTTTATGAAAAAAAGCTGAATCTCACCTATTCTGTTGGCGACCTACAGTTTGACAAACCTTACGGCAGGCGCTGCTTCATCACCAGAGCCAGAGACGGAACGCTTCTTACCGTCCTGTCGTTTCTTCCACATCGCCAAAAGAAGAGATAAGGCTGGCAAATGGGTGTCTGCCCTGTCGCCAGCCTTATTATATCACACTTGAGAAGTCAGCGCACCAGGCAGGGCTTCTTGTTATCCAACTTCCAGCCGGGGATGAGGTACTGCATTCCGATGGCACATTTTGTGACTCCTTCTGCGTGATCCGGCACTACAACCACAATATTTGACGCAAGTTCATCGTAATGGCGGGTCTTGTAGAGGGCGATAGGGATACCGTTGCCTACAATCAGGTTGCACTGCTCGTTGGAATACCGATTGGACATCATGAACACTGCATCAAATCGACGGTTGATGATCATTCGCACAAAGCTCTCGCCGTCCCGGCTGTAGCAGTGGGATACATAATACCCTTCCTCAAACAGAATTTCTTCCGCATGATTTTCTGTAAAACGGGGCGAAAGAGGATCGCTTTTGTATTTCCCACGTTGAACCCGCGTTTCGATTACAAGTGAGCCAAAATCTGACAAGATATTCTGCACAAAATTAAATCATGATGCTGTCAAAATTTAATGTAGTTTCGCTTTTTTAAAAGGATTGACAAACGAAACAAGTTATTTTATTCTGTGGGTGAAATGATTGATATGGTCAGGTGAATCACGATGAACGCATCTCCCTGGAACTGGCGGGAATTTCTGGGCGCATTGGGCGGGACGTTTCTGTTTGCGTTTGCGGTCAACGTCTTTATTGTTCCCCAAAATCTTTACAACGGAAATTTGCTGGGCATCAGTCAGCTGCTGCGGACACTGATCCTTTTTCTGTTCCCCGTACACGTTCCCTTCGATATTGCAGGTATCATCAGTTATATCCTGAATATCCCCATGCTGATCCTCGCTTACGTGGCGCTGAGCAGGAGCGTGTTCCTCAAGACCATCGTATGTGTGACCCTTCAAACGGTTTTTCTGACCTTTATCCCCATCCCCTCTGAACCGATTATGACCGATGAACTGGCAGGATGCGTCATTGGCGGCCTTTTGGCCGGCTATGGATGTGGTCTGGTCCTTCGGTTCCACTTTACCGGCGGAGGAACGGATGTTTTAGGTCTGGTGCTTACCAAACGATTCACCTCATTCAGCGTGGGTAAACTCAGCATCGTCATCAATATCTTTGTTTACGCCGTCTGCGCTCTGACGCAAAACATTGAAACCGCCATTTATTCCATCATTTATGCCGTTGCCACGTCTCTGGTCATTGACAGGGTGCATTCGGAAAACATTTGCAGCGAAGCGACCATCTTCTGCCCCGGCGAAACGGATGCACAGGAAATCGTCCGCTATCTGGTGGATACCCTCCATCGGACAGCCACCTGCTGGGACGGCAGGGGCGGTTACAGCGGAGAAAGCGTTCATATTATTTGCACTGTGGTTTCCCAGTATGAGCTTCGCTTTCTGGAACGGTATCTTAAGCACAATCATCATCAGGCATTCCTGGTTAAAAAACACAACGTGGGGATCAACGGACACTTTGAAAAATATCTGCTCTGAGGAAAAAAAGGCGCGCCCTTGTGGGCGCGCCAAATGTTTTTTCAGGCGTTATATTGCTTCATGATTTGTTGGCCTTTCGGGCAGCCCGTCGGGCTTCCCGTTTGGCCTCCGCTTCCTCCTGGCCCTCATAGGGCAGGCGCTGGCTGGGAATGGGTTTGCCGTTTTCGTCGTAATCCTCCTGGAAGGTGTCATACTTGGCAGGGTTCATCATCACCTTGATCCAGCCCCAGATGAAGAACACAAACATAATGGCTGCGGGGAAGCCTCCCACGTTGCACAGTTCCTTGATGCCATCGATCCCGTTGCCACAGACGGCCACCAGGCACAGCACACCCAGCGTGACACCCCAGACAATTTTGAGGATAATGGGGGACTCGGTGTCGTCCACCGTCAGGCCCTCAGTACACAGACCGGCCATGGCGTTGGTGTTAGAGTCCGCCGCTGTAACAAAGGAGACGAACACGATCAGCAGGAACAGGGGGATGGTGATGATGCTCAGGGGTAGATGCTGCAACACAGCGTAGGTAGCCGCTTCGGTGCCGCCGGCCACCATGGCGTCGTAGATTCCATAGTCGGCCAGCTCGAAGTTGATGGCGGTGCCGGAGAACAGACCGATCCACACAGCACTGAACAGGGCAGGAATGAAGAAGATGACGTTGATGGTTTCCCGGACCGTATAACCCTTGGAGATTTTCCCCAAAAAAACCGACGTAATGGGCATCCACGCCAGCCAACAGCACATATAGAAGCTGGGCCACCAGCGGGACCACCCGTCGCCCTCGGCTGCGGAGGTCCAAAGCCCCATCTGGAAGAAATTCGTCAGGAATCCGCCGAAGCTCTCAACGGTCAGATCCAGAATATAGGCCGTAGGGCCGCAAATCAGGATGAAAAGGCCCATAACCATGTAAATCCTGGAGTTGATAGTGGAGAGGATCCGGATGCCGTTCATCACGCCGGAGGCCGCCGAGACGATGAAGGCGATGACGATGGCGCCGCCGCAGATGATGTACAGATAGGTCCCATTGGAGATGCTGGTCAGGCTGGTGATGCCGCCGGAGAGCAGCAGCACGCCAGAGCCCATGGAGGCCGCCATGCCGCAGACCAGGCAGAACAGGCAGATGCAGTCCACTATAGGGGTCAGCTTGGTGGCCCAGCGGTCGCCCAGCGTGGGCACCAGCATGGAACCGATGGCGAAACGCCGCTTCATGTTGAAGAACACAAAGGCGAACAGCAGCGCCGGCAGGCCGTAAATCGCCATGGGAGAGAAAGTCCACTCCAAAAACAAGGTCTGCATGGCCCAGCGGATGGACGCGCCGGAATAGGCTCCCTCGGTGATGTTGGTGGGGGGCGCAGTGATGTGGTACATGGGTTCGGCGCAGGCCCACAGCAGAATGCCCGCCGCCATAATGGTGCACAGGATAATCCAGACGTAGTTGGTGTAGCTCATCATGGGCCGACACTTGGAGCCACCAAAACGGACCTTGCTGATGGGGGCAAAATAGGACACTACCATCAGCACCACGGCCAGGGTGGTCGTGCTGTTGAAGAGCCACTGGAAGTTGGTCACGATAAAGGTCTGTGCCGCGCTCATGGCCGCCTCAAAGGCGTCGTAACTGACGCAGCTGACGATCAAAATGGCCACAATAATCAGCCAGGGCGGCAGAAAAATGCTCCATTTTATCTTCTTTGACGATGTGTTTGCGGTGTTTTCCGGCATAAACGTTCCTCCTTTTCTTTGGGTGCGGCATAGGGGACCCCTGGTGGGCCGTCGGCGAAATCAGGGCTTCACCGGCGCTGTCCCCTGGCCGCTGTGACTGGTATAAAAAACCCTGACGTAATAATCCAGGATCTCTCTCGTCAGGAGAATTTCCGATTCGGTCAAACACCGCTTGGGGAGACTAAACGTGTTGATCCGGTCCGGCCGGATGGCAAACAGTGTCTCCGTCTCATGAGCACGGCAGTCTTTATCCCCTTTCAGGTCGATTTTTGTTCCGTTGGTCAGCAGAATATATCCTTCCCCGGAGAGGGTATATTGATAATACCCCTTCCGCCGGGTGATGGCCCTGGCGCCCTTTTGGGCCTTGAAGTGGGGGGTCCACAGCACCAAAAAGGAAAACACGGCCAGCAGAATGGCCAGCAGGGCAAACTGCAGGCCATACGGGTCATGCGCGTACAGCGCCACACAAACTACGGCCAGCGCCAGCAGCATATATCCCATGATTTGGCGGGAACGCCGGGAGCGTCGGTCCACGATGAGCCGCAGCGCCTCATACGCCTCCTCGTAGCGCAGTTCGTAGCGGACGGAGATCTCCCCGGAGGGGGGCGACCCGGCAGTGTCTTTTCTCTTTGCTTGCTTTTGACGGCTCACGACGAACTCCTTTGACACAGGCAGTAATAAAAAACGGACTTTTTTGGATGTCTCGAAAGAATGAAAAACGGTGACTTTTTTACCATCCAGGAGACCCGCGTCTCCGCAGGGGCGGGTCTGTTCAAGCAGAAAAATGACCAAAAAATTTATCATCCAACCGTTTCAGTTAGTATAACATAGACAATCTATCTTGTCAACTGAGGGGGCCGTGCAAGCGCGCGGCGGGAACGCCTCCGCCCTGTCGGCGCGGAAGCGTTCCCTGCATGAAACTTTCGTTATCCGAAAAGACGACTATCTTACGCGCTTACGAGGCCTGCTTCGCCTCGGACCGTTTGATGACCCGGCTCAGGATGAGTGTGACCGCGATGCACAGCGCGGCCATCACTGCGGCATAGGCCCAGGTCATCTTGTACCGTAGCTGTCCATCCAGCCGCCCACCAGGGTGTACATAAACACGTCGGGCAGATAGCCCAGGCAGGAGGCAATGCCGGAGACGCGGCCGGACATCTCTACAGGGATACCGGCGTCGGAGTGGACGGCGAAATACTGGCTGCGAACGGCGTAGATCAGCAGCAGGCCAAACATATAGTTGAAGATCACGCCGCCTACCAGGCCGCCCTGCACCGGCAGAATGATGAAAACAGCGAAAGACAGCACCAGACCGGCGCACCCGCCGATGATGACCTTGACGCGGGATTGCAGTTTATCCGCCAGGAAACCGCCGCAGATGCCGCCCAGGCCTTGAACCAGGTAGCGGACGCCGCCCAAAGCGGACCCCATGGTGGCGGACATCCCATAATACTGCACCGCGTAGGTGTTGGCGTAACCGATCAGGCCGTAAACGCTGTAGGCGGTGAAGATGATGGCCACCAGCAGCCAGACACGGGGGATCAGCAGCGCCTTGAACAAGCCCTTGGTCACTTCGATCACGCTCTCGCTCTGCTCTTCCTTTTTGGTGTCCTCAATAAAGAGGAAACTCAGGATGCCGATGACGATGACAATGATGGAACAGGTGCGGATGGCCCAGGCGGTGCCCAAGGTCTCATTGGTGGCGGCGAAGTGGGCGTAGACGGCGGTCATGGCGAACACGCCCAGGGCGTTCAAGATGCCCCGCAGCCCTTCCTGCAAGCCGAACAGACGCCCCTGTTCTTCCTCGGTGCCCAGCATACGGGTGGCCTTGATGCAGGCGGACCAGTAGGTAATGATGGTGCTGATGCCCATCAGGATAAAAATGACCCGGCAGACGTTGTAGGACGGGAAGGTGGAGAACCACCAGCCCAAAACACCGGTGGCCAGGAAGGAAAAGGTCAGCAGTTTGCGGGCGGAAAATTTATCTGCGATGGCCCCGCCAATAAAATAGGAAACGGTGGCCATGGCTGCGTAACCAGAGGACAACAGACCCATTTGGGTGTTGGTCAGGTTCATGGCGTTCTGGATCTGAGTATAATAGGTTTCACGGATATAGGGCAGCTGGAAGATCATTCCGGCTCCCGCCGCCAGCAACAGCAGGGTGCCATACTTTTTCACAGATTCTTTCTTCATTTAAAGGTTTCCTCCTTTGAACTCAATAAGCGGTGAGAAAGAATACTTCTCAGTTGTGTGCTGTCACTCCGCCTCCGTGCGCCCCGTCGGCTCGCGCCCGCCAAAGGATAGGATGAACGTGTCACAAAAGAAAAAAGCTGCAACGCCGGGTGGGCGTTACAACTCTCTGTGACTCTTTTGTAACGAATATAGTTTATTGTAATTCCTTTTGTTTGTCAACCACTTTTTAAAAAACAGCAAACATTTTGTAGGAAACCGCCAAAAAGCGGAACCGTATTTTGGCTAAACTGACGGATACTCTACCGTATTTCACTGCCTTCTCTGCTATTTTGAGCATGGAAGTAAGCTCCTCCCCAGCCCCTCCCAATTTTTTGATATTTTTGCAAAAAACTGCTTGACAAAACAAGATCAGTACGCTATACTGGTCACAGTTACACAGAGAACTTTCAGAGTAAAGTAACTAGGTGCCGTCCCCGTCTGGCATTTAGTTGCTTTTTTTGTTTTCTCTGGGACACTACACGAAACGGAAACCCGCCCGCTCCGGGCCGGGGCCAGAACAGGAGTGAATCATCATGGCAATTATCTCAAAAGAAGCGATCGTGAAGGGCCTTTTGGGTATCCTGAACGAGGACCAGGTAATCACCGATGAACAGGTGCTGAAAGACAGCAGCCTGGACCGCTACCGCAAGTACGAGCAGGTGTTCGGCGTTTACACGCAGCCCGCCCCCGCCGCCGTCATCTATGTGGAAACCGCTCAGCAGGTTTCCGACGTACTGAAATTCTGCAACGCCAACGAAATCAACGTGGTACCCCGCACCGGGCACTCCGCCATCGAGGGCGGCCTGGAGACCGCGCTGGAGGACTCCATCGTGATGGACGGGTCCCGCATGAACCAGTTCACGGTGAACGAGCACAATATGCAGGTCACCTGCGGCTGCGGCGTTCCCCTCCAGTATCTGGACGACGAGCTGCGGAAGATGGGCTACACCACCGGCCACTCTCCCCAGTCCAAGCCTCTGGCCCAGATGGGCGGCCTGGTGGCCACCCGCAGCATCGGCCAGTTCTCCACCCTGTACGGCGGCATTGAGGACATGATCGTGGGGCTGGAGGCCGTGTTCCCCAACGGCCAGATCTGCCGCATCAAGAACGTGCCCCGCCGGTCTGTCGGGCCTGATATCCGTCATATTATCTGCGGCAACGAGGGCGCTCTGTGCTTTATCACGGAGGTCACGGTGAAAATCTTCCGCTATATGCCGGAAAATAACCGCTACATCGGCTACAAGCTGGACGACAGCCAGATGAAGCTGGGCTTTGAGTGTCTGCGGGAGGTCATGGTGGCCGGCTACAAGCCCTCCTTCGCCCGCCTGTACGACGCCGCCGATGCCCAGCAGCATTTCAGCGGTTGGCTGGAAGATGACAAAGCCATCCTGATCTGGATGTGCGAAGGCCCCGCCGCCATCACTGAGGTGATGGAGCGCGCCATCCGGGAGATGATGAACGCCCACCCCGAGCTGGAGGAGGTCGACGCCAAGCTGATCGAGAAGTGGTACGGCGGCCTGAACTGGGGTTTTTTTTTTATTGATAAGGAGCGGGAGGAGATCTACGCCACCAAGAACATCGGCATCACCACCGAGGTCTCCGGCTGCTGGGACTGCATCTATGACATCTACAAGACCGCTGTGGAGCGCCTCCAGGCGGAGGTACCGGACCTGACCATGATCGGCGGCCACTCCTCCCATTCCTACATCAATGGCACCAATATGTACTTCTGCTACTACTACAATGTGGTGGACTGTCCGCCGGAGGAGGAGATCAACAAGTACCACAACCTGGTCAACCGCATCATCTGTGAACAGACGCTGAAATACGGCGGCTCCATCTCCCATCACCATGGCCTGGGCAAGGCCCGCGCCCACTACGTCACCGAGGAATACGGCTCCTCCTACTATATGCTCAAGACGCTGAAGCAGGCCTTTGACCCCAACGGCATCATGAACATGGGGACACTGATCCCGCTGCGCAAGTGAGCAATGGAGATTCTTGGCTGTTTTAAGCCGGTTCCAGACCTGGAACTGCTGTCCGCCGCCGACTGGACGGCGGACAGCGACCTCCAGGTGGACACCGCTTTTGTCCGCACGGTTTGGAACTGCTTTGATGAGAGCGGGCTGGAGCTGATGCTGCGGGCAGCCGAGGACAATGGCTCTGTCCGTCTGCACGCCCTGACGGTCGGCCCCAAAGGTCACGAGACTTATCTGAAGACCCTTTACGCCCTGGGCTTTGCTCAGGCGGTCCGGGTGAACTGCGAAGCGGACCTCCGCTTCTGTCCTGAGTGGATCGCCCGGTGCGTCCACACCTATCTTTCGGCCCATCCGGAGATCACCGCCGCTGTGTTGGGGGCGCAAAGCGCCGATGGGTCCAACAGCCAGACAGCCCTGCTGCTGGCAGAACGGCTGGGCTGGCCCTGCGTCACCCAGGTGGCCGCTTTTTCGGTGGGGGCGGACGGCACCATGAGCGTTTCGTCAATGACGGACGAAGGCGCCCTGACCCAAACCATCACCGGCCCTGTTGTCCTCAGCGTGGGGAACGTGTCCGGGGCCTATCTCCGCGTCCCCACCATAAAGGCCCGGCGGCAACTGGGTCGGCAGCCGGTGACGGTGCTGCCCTGCCCCGACCCCCCGCCGGAGGGGGCCACCCTCTGTTCTCTCGCCGCCCCGGAAACCGGGCGGGCGGCGGTCGTGATCCCCGGCGACACCCTGGAAGAACGGACAAAGCTGTTTTATCAGCAATACTGGAAAGCGTGGGTGAAGCCGTGAGGACAGTTTTGGTATGCAACGCTTTTTCCGGCGAGGCGCAGAAGCGCATTTCCGCCCTGACCCGGCTGGCTGCTGACGCCGGCCTGTGCCCGGAGGAGCTTATTCTGTTCGCCCCCTCGGCGACGGCGGTTTGTCAGCTGAACCAGCCCTGCCGGCAGGTGCGGGTACTCACCGCAGCCCACTACGAAACCGAACCATACCTCTCCGCTCTGGCCCGGCTGGCAGAGGAGCGGGACGAAGGACCGGCGTTGTGGCTGTTTGACAGCAGCTTCGCCGGGCAGGAGCTGGCCGTCCGGCTGGGGGCGCGCATGGGCGGCTGCTCCCTGTGCGGAGTACAGGCTCTGCGCCTGGAAAACGGGCAGCTTTTCACCCAAAAAATGGTCTATTCCAACCATATGCTGGGGGAATTTCGGCTGGAGCGTTCCTTCTGCTGCCTGTCTCTGGCGGCGGGCGTCTCCGGGCCGCTCCCCCCTGCGGCGTCCGCAGTCTTTTTGACGCAGCCGGTCTGCTGCCCGGGAGAGAGTCAGTTGACTCCCCCCGAAAAAACGGACAGCCTGGCCGACGCCCGGTTGCTGATTGCTGTGGGACGGGGCGCAGGCTCCAAGGCGGCGGTGCAGGAGATGGAAGCGCAGGCCGCCTCCATCGGCGTTCAGCTGGGGGTGTCCCGGCAGGCCGCCATGAACGCCTGGGCGCCGATGGACCGGCTGTTGGGCATCTCCGGCGTACTGGCCCACCCGGAAGTCTGCATTGCCGCCGGGGTGTCCGGAGCGGCAGCGTTCCTGGCCGGCGTGGACAAGAGCCGCCGCCTTGTGGCGGTGAACACCGATCCCAACGCCCCCATCTGTCAGCAGGCAGACGTGGTGGTAGAGGGGGATTGTGTGACGTTCCTGAAGCTGCTCACAAACTTGATTTCTCAGGAGGACGAGCATGGCACTACTCCAACCCTTTGACAACTCCATGGAGGACTACCTCAGCGACGAATCCCGGCTCACCGGCTTCGCCCAGTGGATCGCCTTCCCCCAAAGCCGGGCAGAGGTGGAGGCCGCTCTGGAAGAAGCAGCCCGGCTGGATCTGCCTTATACCATCCAGGGCAGCCGCACCGGTCTGGTGGGGGGCGCTGTCCCCCAGGGCGGGGTGATTTTGAACCTGTCCCGGCTCAGGGGCATTGGCCCCGTCCAGCGTCTGGCCGATGGCTCCGCCGCTGTGGAGGTGTGCGCCGGCGTCACGCTGGAGGAGCTGCGGGCGGCGCTGCGGCGGCAGGGGCTGTTCTGGCCCCCTCAGCCCACGGAGTCTTCCGCCACTGTGGGCGGCGTCTGCGCCACCCACGCCAGAGGCCCAAACGCCTGCCGTTTTGGCGGGAGCGAGGCCTATGTCCTGGAAAAAGACACGGTTCAGGAT
>JAJQAS010000185.1 GCA_021203685.1 Clostridiales bacterium
CGAAGAGCAGCCCTGTGATGAACTGGGAGGACACGTTGCCCGCGATGCGGAAGGTTCCCGGCTGGAGCTCCCCCTCCACCTCGATTTTACCGTTACGCCGCTCAAAGCGGATGCCCCGCTCCTGGAACAGCTCCCGGTAGGGCTTCTGGGGCCGCTCCATCAGCCGCCCCCGGCCGCTGAACACGCCGCCCCCCGCCACCACCAGGGCAATGGGGATGAGGAACCGAAGGGTGGAGCCGGACTCGCAGCAGTCCAGCTGGGGCAGGGGCCGCATTTTGCCCCGGCGGGCGTTGGCCCCGGTGATGATGCCGCCGTGTTCCGTCGCCTCCGCGCCCAGAGCGCGCATACAGTTCAGTGTGGCGTGGATGTCCTGGGAGAGCTGCAGGTTCAAAATCAGGCTCTCGCCCTCGGCCAGGGCCGCGCAGATGATGGCCCGGTGGGCCTGGCTCTTGGAGGGGGGCGGCGTCACCGTCCCCTGTAGTTTGTGGGGATAAATCGCTAAATCCATTTTTCTATCTGTCCTTTCCGCACCCCTTTGTGCGGGTTCGGCGGCGTTGCGTCACCGAAGAGCGCCCGCCGCGGTCAGTCTATACTAATACTGGTTATCCCGTTTGCTCGGCCTTATGAGCATTTTAGCGCCTAACTTTGTTGTGCCTGGCTTTGTGTACTGCGCTGCCCGTTTGTACTCTTTTACAAACGGGCGGTTTCACGCTCAGCTTCTTTTTCGGCTGTTCGCTTTAGACCGGCAGAACCTGACGAACGGCTAACAGCTAATGGCTAATAGCTTATCACAACATGGCTGATTCAGAGGAATAACCATTTCCTGATTACAGTGCTTTGATTTGTTCCATCAATTCTGCTTTTTTCAGCCGGACGGCCTCGGCCTTGCCCAGCTCGGGGAGCAGGATGACGCTGATGTCGCCGCCCTGTCCCTTTTTGTCCAGGCCCACGGCCTCCTCGTAGTCGGCCATGGTGCAGGGGATCTCATCGGGCAAGCCGAACTTTTTCACGATGGACTGAATTTTGCCGGGGACCTCCGCCGGGGTGACGCCCATGTGGACGCCGATCTCCGCCGCCCGGCACATCCCGGCGGCCACGGCCTGTCCGTGGGTGTAGGTCTCGTAGTGATACGCCTTCTCATAGGCGTGGCCCAGGGTATGGCCGAAGTTCAGAATCATCCGCAGACCCCGGTCGTGCTCGTCCTGGAGCACGACCTCGGCTTTGATGGCGCAGCAGATGTGGATGACCTGCTCGATGGCCGCCATGACCCGTTCCCGGCTGCCGCACTGGTCCAGCATGTCGAAAAACTCCGCGTCCCAGATGCAGCCGTACTTGATGACCTCGGCCATGCCGTCGGCAAAGACCGGGTCGGGCAGGGTCTCCAGCACGTCGGGGTCGATGACCACCATCCGGGGCTGCCAGAAGGCCCCGGCCAGGTTCTTCCCGGCCTGGAGGTCCACCGCCACCTTGCCGCCCACGGAGGAATCCACCTGGGCCAGAAGGGTGGTGGGAATTTGGACGTAATCAATGCCCCGGAGGATGGTGGCGGCGGCAAAGCCCGCCAGGTCGCCCACCACGCCGCCGCCCAGAGCCACCACCGCGTCGGTGCGGGTCAGGCCGAAGGCCATCAGCTGCTCCCACAGCCAGGCCAGCATCTCCGGGTTCTTGGAGGACTCCCCCGCCGGGATGGTGAACACCTTCACCTGGAACCGGGCGGCCTCCAGACTGTCCACCACCCGCTGGGCGTACAGGGGGCCGACGGTGCTGTCCGTCACCAGGGCGATGCGGGTGGCCCGCATTAGCACCACCCGACACCGCTTGCCCACCGCGTCCAGCAGGCCCCGTTCAATCAAAATCTCGTATTCTCTGCCGGGCAGAGCCACATTCAGTCGGTTCATGACGCGCTCCTTCCGGGGCAGCAATGTACAGGCAAAACCAAACGATTTCCCGCAGCCTTCGCTTTCCCCTACTGTACTTTATCGGTTTAAAGCAAATTTGTCTGCTCTTATATTACTACTGTTTTACCCATCAGGTCAACAATTTTCTGCACCTTGCCCATGAGCTGACCGAACTGCATGGGGGTCAGGGACTGCTGCCCGTCGCAGAGGGCGTGTTTGGGGTCGTTGTGGACCTCGATGATGAGGCCGTCGGCCCCTGCCGCCACTGCCGCCATGGTCAGCGGCTCCACCAGCCAACTGTAGCCGCCGGAGTGGGAGGGGTCCACCACCACGGGCAGGTGGCTCATCCGCTTGACGGCGGGGATGGCGGAGACGTCCAGCGTGTTGCGGGTGTACTTCTCGAAGGTGCGGATACCTCTCTCGCAGAGGATGACGTTTTCGTTGCCCTCGCTCATGATGTACTCGGCGGACATGATCCACTCCTCGTAGGAGCTGGAGAGGCCCCGCTTGAGCAGCACCGGCTTGGACATCTTGCCCACTTCCTTCAGCAGGTCGAAGTTCTGCATGTTCCGCGCCCCGATTTGCACCAAATCCACCTTTTCCTCGAAGAGTTCGCAGTGCTTGGGGCTCATGATCTCGGTGACGATGGGCATCCCTGTCTCTGCCTTGGCCTCCAGCAGCAGGTTCAGGCCGGGGGTCCCCATGCCCTGGAAGGAATAGGGGCTGGTGCGGGGCTTGAAGGCCCCGCCCCGGAGGATGGCGGCTCCCGCCTGCTGCACCTCGTCGGCGATGGTGACGATCTGGTCCCGGGACTCCACAGAACACGGCCCCGCCATGACCGCGAACTTGCCGCCGCCGATCTCCACGCCGTTGACGTTGACCACCGTGTCCGCCGGGTGGAACTTCCGGTTGGCCTTTTTGAACGGTTCCGATACCCGCATGACCCGTTCCACGTGGTCGTTGAGCAAAATTTTGTCCTCGTCCAGGTGGGTGGTATCCCCCACCAACCCCAGAATGGAACAGTCCACGCCGTTGGTAATGCCTACCCGCAGATTTCGGGCCTCAAACCAGGCCGCCAGCTTGCGAATTTCCTTCTGGCTGGTGCCGGGCTTCATGATAACCACCATAATAAACTCCTTTCGTTTGAACGCAAAAAGGCCCATTGCCTTGCGACAATGAGCCTAAAATCACAGTGTATAAAATCTGCCTTCTGACAAAGGCGGCTTTAGACGCTCACAGTCCCGCTATCTCATTTTACCCATGCGTAATAGCCGAAACCGAAAAATCGATTCCAGCTGCCGGTAAAAGAGAAAGTGGAAGAATACAGCATCGTTTGACTCGCCTCAATCATCAGGTAGAGCTTGCGTCTCATCGAAAAAACCGATGGAACAGTATAGCCATTATATCATCTTTTGCGGAAAAAGCAAGGGGGAATTTCAGAAAGCGCAGAATTTTTTAGAAAAGAGATAACAGCTCCGCAAAGCTCTCCACCTTCGCCACATACTCCTCCGCCTGGCCCAGCCCGTAGGCGGCAAACACGAAGTCCACCCCCGCCCGGGCGCAGGAATTGGCGTCGCCCTGGGTGTCCCCCACGTAGACGGGATGGGTCAGGCCGTACCGCTCCATCAGAATGTGGATGGTCTCGTCCTTTTCCACCCTCGTCTCCCCCCAGGAGAGCCAGCCCTCGAAGCAGTCTCGCAGACCATAGCTGTCCAGCAGAATTTCAATATACCCCTGCTGGCAGTTGGAGACGATGAACAGCCGGTGACGCTTCGCCAGTTCCCGCACCGTCTCCGCCACGCCGGGGTAGAGCACGCCGGGGTCCTTCGCCAGCCCGATGTTCTCCTGAGCGAAGCACCGCTCCCCCAGCTCGTGCCGCTGGGCGGGGGACAGCTCCGGCATCAGATCCAGCATGATGTCGTCCATGGTCTTGCCGAACTCTTTTTCCAGGGTTTTGCCGTCCCAGCAGATGAGCCTGTCGGTGTACCTTTGCGCCTCGGTGGACCAGATGTGGGCCACCTTATCGCAGGAGTACCAGAGGGTGCCGTCCACGTCGAAAATAATGCCGTCGTATCCGTTCATAACAGCACCTCCCACATCTCCAGCGCTTCCAGTGTCAGCAGGTCGGAAAATCGGCGGATGGTGGCGGCAGGGTGCTGAATCGTCCCGAAGCCGTAGGCGGCGTAGATGATGTCCACCCCCGCTTTGGCGCAGGCGTCCGCGTCCGCCTGAATGTCCCCCACGTAGACGGGGTTTTTCAGCCTGCACTGTTTCATCAGTGCCCGCAGGGTCACGTCTTTGGGGGCGTTGGTGTCCGCGTAGCACAGCCAGTCGCAAAAATAGGGTCCCAGGCCGGTACCCTGGAGCATGGCCTCAATGTAGCCCTTGCCGCAGTTGGAGACGAGGAACAGCGGATACCGTGCCATCAGCTTCTCCAGCGTCTCCTCCACGCCGGGGTAGAGGGCACCGGGCCGCTCCAGCAGCATATCGTTCTCCCGGCGCAGGCAGTAGTCCCCCAGCACCGCCTTCCGCTCCGGCGGCACGCCGGGGAAGGCGAAGTCAATTAACTCGTCCAGAGGCCTGCCAAAGAGCTGCCCGAAGGTCTCGCTCTCCAATGTGCCGGGGGTGCCGGTGATTTCCTCAATGGCCAGGTTCCACCCGGCGGTGATGCTCTCTCTGGCGTCCCAGAGGGTGCCGTCGATGTCAAACACGATTGCGTCGTAGCTCATACGTTCTCCCAAAAGGGCCACCGCAAGGGCGGCGGCCCTGCGTTGTTGTTTTTACTTAAAATACGCCGCGCCGGACTCGAAAATCGGCATCAACTTTTCGCCGGGGATGTTCTTCGCCACGCCGGGGTTCCACCGCTCGGTGTGGCCCATTTTGCCGAACACCCGCCCGTCCGGGCTGAAAATGCCCTCGATGGCGTAGAGGGAGCCGTTGGGGTTGGCGGAGATGTCCAACGAGGGACGGCCCTGGGCGTCCACATACTGGGTGGCGATTTGGCCGTTCTGCACCATCTGCTCCAAAATGGGAGCCGGGGCCACGAAGCGGCCCTCGCCGTGGGAGATGGGCACGCTGTACACGCTGCCCACCTCGGACTTGAGCATCCACGGGGACTTCACCGAGGCCACGCGGATGTCGCAGTAGCGGCTCTGGTGGCGACCAATGAGGTTGAAGGTCAGAGTGGGGCAGTTCTCGTCCAGGTCCCGAATTTCGCCGTAAGGCACCAGACCCAGCTTGACCAGCGCCTGGAAGCCGTTGCAAATGCCCAGCATCAGGCCGTCCCGGTTCTTGAGCAGGTCGTGGACCGCGTCCTTAATGCGGGGGTTGCGGAAGAAGGAGGCGATGAACTTGCCGGAGCCTTCCGGCTCGTCGCCGCCGGAGAAGCCGCCGGGGAGGACGATCATCTGCGCCCCCTGAATGGCCTGTTCCAGCGCCGCTTCGCTCTCGGTGAGCAGACCGGTGGTCAGGTTGCGGATGACCAGAATTTCCGGCTCGATGCCCGCCCGCAGGCAGGCGTTGGCGGTGTCGTACTCGCAGTTGGTACCGGGGAACACGGGAATGACCGCCCGGGGCCGGGCCAGCTTGGCGGCGGGGGCATGGGTGCTGCGCTGGGCGCAGTCTACGTTGGGGATGTCGTAGGGGTGTTCCACCTTCGCCACGGTGGGATAGACCTTCTCCAGCGTCCCCTCCCAGGCGGCGCGCAGGTCGTCCAGGGGCAGCTCCTCGCCAGCCACCCGGAGGATGGGCAGGCCGGTGGTCTCGCCGATCTTCTCGCCAAAGTCCACATCCTCGGTCAATTCCGCGATGATTGCGCCGTAGTGCCGGTCAAAGAGCTTGGCTCCGGTCAGGTTGTCCCCGCCGATAAAGCCGATGCCGTTGCCAAAGGCCATTTTCATCAGGCCCTCGGCCACGCCGCCGGAGGTCAGCGCCCAGGAACCGGCCACCTTGCCGTCCAGCACCAGCCGGTGGTACTGCTGCCACATGGCTTTCATGGCGGGGTAATCCCCCTCCGGGGCGGCGAAGAGGTACACCGGATGTCCGGGGGCCTTGAACTCGTTGGAGACGATGTGCTCCACCTTCTCCGGCGCAATGGCGAAGGAGACCAGGGTGGGCGGCACGTCCAGGTCCATAAAGGAGCCGGACATGGAGTCCTTGCCGCCGATGGCGGCGCATCCCAGCTCCAGCTGGGCCTGGTACGCGCCCAGCAGGGCGGAGAAGGGCTTGCCCCAGCGGTGGGGGTCCTCGTGGAGCCGCTCAAAATATTCCTGCAAGGTGAGATAGACTTTCTCGTTGTCGCCGCCGGCGGCCACCAGCTTGGCCACGCTCTCGATGACGGAGCACTGCGCCCCCAGGAAGGGGTTCCGGGCCATCAGCTCCGGGTCGAAGCCGGAGGCCATGATGGAGCAGGTGGCGGTGGTGTGGCCGGGACCCACAGGCAGCAGGCCCACCATGGCCTGAGTGGGGGTCAGCTGCTGTTTGCCGCCGTAGGGGAACAGCACGGAACCGGCCCCGATGGAGGCGTCGAACCGCTCGGTCAGGCCCCGCTGGGAGGCGGTGTTGGGGTTCTCCGCCAGGGCGAAGAAGCGGCTCTTCACGTCGGCGGTTTTGTCGTCCTCCGGCTTGCCGGGGAGGGCGGGGACCGCCACGGTGGCGTGCTTCACCGCGCCGTTGGAGTTCAGGAAGGAGCGGGACAGGTTGGCAATGGCCGCGCCGTTCCAGTTGATGACCATGCGGGGTTCTTCTGTGACCACGGCCACCGTGTACGCCTCCAGGTTCTCGGCGGTGGCAGCGGCGATGAACTTGTCCACGTCCTCCGGGGCCACGACCACGGCCATCCGCTCCTGGGATTCGGAGATGGACAGTTCGGTGCCGTCCAGGCCCTCGTACTTCTTGCGCACGGCGTTCAGGTCGATTTGCAGGCCGTCGGCCAGCTCACCGATGGCCACGGAGACGCCGCCCGCGCCGAAGTCGTTGCAGCGCTTGATCATCCGGGTCACGTCGCCGTTGCGGAACAGCCGCTGAATTTTGCGCTCCTCCGGGGCGTTGCCCTTCTGCACCTCGGACCCCATGGTCTGGAGGGAGTCCATGTTGTGGGTCTTGGAGGAGCCGGTGGCCCCGCCGATGCCGTCCCGGCCGGTGCGGCCACCCAGCAGAATGACGATGTCGCCGGGGGCGGGGACTTCTCGCACCACCGCGTCAGAGCGCACCGCGCCCACCACAACACCCAGCTCCATGTGTTTCGCCACGTAACCGGGGTGATAGTATTCGTTGACGATGCCGGTGGCAAGGCCGATTTGGTTGCCGTAGGAGGAGTAACCGGCGGCGGCAGTAGTCGCCAGCTTCCGCTGGGGCAGACGGCCCTCGATGGTCTCGCTCATGGGGACGCGGGGGTCGCCGCAGCCGGTGATACGCATGGCCTGGTAGATATACGCCCGCCCGGAGAGGGGATCACGAATCGCGCCGCCGATGCAGGTGGCTGCGCCGCCGAAGGGCTCGATCTCCGTGGGGTGGTTGTGGGTCTCGTTCTTGAACTGGAGCAGCCAATCCTCCTCTGCACCGTCCACGTCCACGGGGATGTGGATGGAGCAGGCGTTGATCTCTTCGGACTGGTCGATGTTAGCGAGGCCGCCCCGCTTTTTCAGCACCTTGGTTCCGGCGGTGGCGATGTCCATCAGGGTTTCGGGACGCTTTGCGGCCTTCTCCTGACCGTAGACCTCCACCCGGTCAGCCTTGTAGCGGTCATAGGCCGCCTTGACGGCTGGGTCCTGGATGTCGGCGGAGTCCAGATGGGTGCCGAAGGTGGTGTGGCGGCAGTGGTCGGACCAGTAGGTATCCACCACGCGAATTTCCGTGATGGTAGGGTCCCGGTGTTCCTCGTTCTGGAAGTAGGACTGGAGGAAGGCCAGGTCGTCCAAATCCATCGCCAGGCCCAGCCGCTTCAGCAGCCCGGCCAGGGCCTCCCGGTCCATGTCGATGAAGCCCTCCACCGTGGCCACAGAGGTGGGGATGTCGTAGGTCTGCACCAGGGTCTCCGGCTTGTCCATGGCGGCCTCCCGGCGCTCCACCGGGTTGATGAGGTAACGGCGCACCCGGTCCAGCTCCGCCGGGGAGACGGCAGGCAGCAGCACATAGAGGGTGGCGGCGCTGACCAGGGGCCGGTCGCAGCCCGCCAGCAGCTGGACGCACTGGGCGCAGGAATCCGCCCGCTGGTCGAACTGGCCCGGCAGGGCCTCCACCGCCAGGATGGAGTGGTTTTCCGGCAGGGCGGGCAGCGTCT
This sequence comes from Clostridiales bacterium, assembly GCA_021203685.1. Taxonomy (GTDB): domain Bacteria; phylum Bacillota; class Clostridia; order Oscillospirales; family Oscillospiraceae; genus Onthomonas. The sequence goes on from JAJQAS010000185.1 coordinate 8,179, forward strand.
CGTCATAGAAGTCGTCCACCATCGGCTCGGAAAAGACGGTGGTCTTGGCCTTTTCGTAGACGGCGGCGTCGATTTGGTCCACGTCGTAGCGGTGGATGATGCGGACGCCCTCCAGCTGCGTCAGGCCCAGCTGCTCCCGCAGCTCGGCCAGCAGGTGGCTGGCCTCCAGGTCAAAGCCGGGGCGTTTTTCCGCGTAGCAGCGGTACACTTGGTTGCTCATAATTCCGTTCCTCCTGTTGCTGTCTGTTGAAAACTGTTCACGTTGGAAGTGCTGGAAAAGTGCGCGTAGTTTTTAGTGAAAACTTGTGCTATGTTGGGCAATAATGCTTACCCAACAACAAGCACTATCCCCCCTTGCCTCCCCTGAAAGGGGAGGAGGGCCGCCGCCTTTAGGCGGTGGCGGAGGGGTTTCTGGTACATAGATGAGTAAAAAGGATACGCAGCCGCTTAGAAATCAATCTTCTGCTTTGCTGGCCTCCACCGCCGCTTCGGTGAAGGACCAGTCCCAGAAGTGGTAAAACAGGTTCTGCTGGGTGGGCTTCTGGCTGGTGAGATACCCCTCCCGGCTGAGGAGAGAGTAGGTCTTGAAGCAGACGGGGATAAACGGGGCCTGCTCCGCCAGCTCCCGGTAAAAATCGGAGGCCGCCGTGGTCCGCTCCTCACTGCTGGCGCAGTTGAACAGCCGGGACAGCTCCGACAGGTCGGCGTCGTAATAGTCGCTGTAGTTCAAACTGCCGCCGTAGCCGATGAACTGGGTCAGATCGAAGTTGCCCTTCATCTTTACCTCGCCCAGGTAGAGGTCGTAGTCCCCGTTCCGCAGGGCCTTTTTGTACTTGGACCAGGAGAGGGTCTCCACCTCCACGTCCAGCCCCGCGTCCTCCAGCTCCTGGGCGATCTCCTTCGCCAGGGACACCTTAAAGCTGGAGTTGGAGTTGACCACCAGGGTCAGGGTGGAGCCGGGATCCGCCGCCTTGCACAGCTCCTCCGCCGTGGACCGGTCATAGGCCAGCTCCTCTGCCAGTTCTTCGTCATAGAGAGCAGAGCTGGGGGAGACGGGCAGCACCGCCGCCTCCGCGTGGCCCGCCAGCATCCGACTGACCAGCGTCTCCCGGTTCAGGGAGCGGTAAATGGCGGCCCGGAGGGACTGGTCGGCGCAGGCTCCCTCGCTGGTGTTGCAGCCCAGGTAGATCATGTTGGTGGTGGCGTAGTCGGTGACGGTGTAGCTGCCGGTGTAACTCAGTGAATCTGTCCCCGTCAGGTCGGTAGAGACCACGGAGACGCTGCCGCTGCTGAACCCAAAGACCAGCTCGTCGCTGTCCTCCACGGCGTAGATTTGAATCTCCTCCAGGGGCTGGGTGATGGTTTTTACCACCAGCATGGTGGTATCTGACCCACTGGTGCTGTTCAGGTTCTCCACCTCTTCCTCGTACTCCCGGGTCAACTGCCACCAACTCGTGTTAGCGGTCAGCTTGGTGGGCAGGCCGTTCTTGTTCCGCTGGGGGATGTACGGCCCCGTCCCCACGGGGAACAGATCTTCGCCGGTGCCGTATTTCACGATGGGGATGTCCAAAAAGGCGGCCACGTTGGTGTTGGCTCCGCTGATGGTCAGGTAGACGGTGGTGCTGCTCCCCTGGCTCACCGAGGTGACGGTGGAGAGGCGGTTATAGTAAACGCTGTCGGAGTCCATGGCACACTCGATGGAATAAACCACGTCGTCCGCGTCCATGGTGCTGCCGTCGGAAAAGGTCACGCCGCTGCGGAGGGTGATGGTCACGTCGGTTTCGTAGGTGGTGATGGTGGTCCCGGCGCTCTCCTCCGCTTCGGCGCTGGCGGAACCGTCGCCCGCTTCCTCCGCTGTGCCAGGGTCGGTCTCCTCATCCCCGGTCTGGGACTCGGTATCCTCCTCCGTCTCCTCTTCCGCTTCGTCCTCGTCGCTCTTCATGGTGGTGGTGCCGGTGGAGCGCACCTCCGCCGTCACTGATTCCGCCAGACAGGGAATGGCCTCAAAGGACTCGTTGACCTCGAACAGGCTCTCGTAGACCAGGCCGGAGATGGTCTGATTCTGGGCGTTGTCGCAAAAATAGGGGTTGATGCCCACTCCTTTGTAATACCCCAGACCGAAGGCGGACAGCTCGTCCGTCTCCTCCGGCTCCTCTGCCATTTCCTCCACAGAGGCGTCCGCCGAGCCTTCGGCGGAGCTGTCCCCGTCGGCGGAGCTGTCTCCCTGACGGGCGCAGGCCGTCAGGCCCAGCAGCAGCGAGAGAACCAGTACAAGGGAGAGAAAGGAACGTTTTTTCATGGGAAGAACCTCGTAAAGATAAGCTGTTAGCTATTAGCCGTTAGCTGTTAGCTGTTAGTCAAGTGTTGCTGGCTTAAAGCGAACAGCCAATGACTGAAACAGCAGTTGGCGGCTAACCATGAACTGTCAGCCAAGCGCTGCCAGGCTAATAGCTAAAAGCTAAGAGCTAACAGCTCTTACACCAGTTGAATGATGGCCGCCATCGCCCCCCGTGCGGGGCCGGTGTGCCTGTGGCTCCAGTATATATCAGGATGACAGGCGGTGCAATCGTCAGAAATAACGATTTTTTCCGGCAAAACCCCGGCTTTTTCAAGCCAGTAGCCATTGATCCTTTTCAAATCCACCCGAAACTTGCCGCCGGGCAGTGGGTCGATAAACGGGGCCGCCGCCGCGCCGCCCATGGCCCGCTCCATGGCCTGGGGCACGTCGCCGTGGGTCTCGAAGCAGCAGCGGGAGATGCCCGGCCCAATGGCGCAGCGAATGTCCGCCGGGCGGCAGCCGTAGACTTCGGACATGGTGCGCACGGTTTTCCCGGCGATGCCCAGGGCGGTGCCCCGCCAACCGGCGTGGCAGGCCCCCACCACCCGGCGCACCGGGTCACAGAGCAAAATGGGGATGCAGTCGGCGGAAAAGATCACCAGCGGCAGACCGGGAACGTCGGTCACCAGCCCGTCGGCCTCGTAGTCCCGTGGGCGGTCCAGACCCTTCCCCGCGTCCGCCAGGGTGCAGACCCGAATTTCGTCCCCGTGGACCTGGTGGGAAAAGACCATGCTGTCCATACGAGCGCCCAGCGCGCCGCAGAACCGGCGGTAGTTCTCCCGGACGTTGGCGGGGTCGTCCCCCCGGGCGATTCCCAGGTTCAGGCTGGCGAGGTGCCCTTCACTGACCCCGCCCAGCCGGGTGGAGAAGCCGTGGACGGCAGAAGCGTCGGTGAGGCCCTCCGCGCTGAGCCAGTCCAGACCAGCTCCCCCCTGTCTGTGGATAAAATACATCGCGTCTCCTTCCGCTTATAAGGACAGCCGCAGACAAACCGCCTGCGGCTGAAAAAGTTGAGTTTGTAATCTTGGCACCAAACCCCTCCGCCACCGCCTAAAGGCGGCGGCCCTCCTCTGCCGTCAAGCGGCACTTCCGGGGCTTTGCCCCTCCCTGCCCTTTCAAGGGAGGCAAGAGGGGTGGTCAGTTGCCAAAAGGTCCTTCTCTGTAAAGAACCGGTACTATGCTGGGCGAAAGCACTGGACAAACAGTAAGCACTATCCAGGCTAACAGCTAACGGCTAATAGCTAACAGCTGCCGTCAGGCGTCCTTGCTCTCACTGACGGTCTCCTGCACGGCCTCCTGCGCGGCCTCGTCCACCTCGTCGGGGATGTACCGCTTGGCGCCGTTCTTGCCATGGCACTTCTTAAACTTCAGACCGGAACCGCAGGGACAGGGGTCGTTGGGCCCCACCTTGGCGCCCTTGACGATGGGCATCCGCTTGGGCTTTTCGGACTCGTTGGCGGCGACTTTGTCCACCTTGCCGTGCTCCGCGCTGGCGGGGGCAGCCGCCTGGCGGCGGGCCACGCCGCGGGTCTGGATGTTCTGAGTGCGGGGGTCGGTGGCGGCGTTGGTGTAGCCGCCCCGGCCCTCGGAGGTGACGCGGGCCACCGCCCGCCGCTGGAGGGAGCGCTCCCGCAGCCGGAACAGGAACAGGCGGCGCACCGTCTCCTCGCGGATCTGGTCCATCATCAGCTCAAAGACCTCGAAGCCCACCCGCTTGAAGGCGACCACCGGGTCCTCCTGGCCGTAGGCCCGGAGCCGGATGCTCTGCTTCAGATCGTCCATGGCGTCCAGGTGTTCCATCCAGTATTCATCCACGACGCCCAGCAGGATGACCCGCTCGGCCTCCCGCATACCGCCGTCGCCGGGCATTTTCTCGTTGACGATGGCCTCTTTCTGGGCGTAGATGTCCAGAGCGCGGGCTTTGACCGCCTCGATGAGCTCCTCCGGGGTCTTCTGGGCCATTTCCTCCTCGGTGAAGTTCATCTCGTCCGCCGTCAGGAACATGGAGCGGTATTTCTCGATGGCCTCCTGGAAGTCCTCCACGGTCAGGTGGTGCTGCTCGCCCACCTTGCCCTGGATGGCGTTGGTGATGCTGGCGGAGATCATCTCCAGGATGCTGTCCTTCATGTTCTCCCCGGCCAGCACCTTGCGCCGGTCGGCGTAGATGACCTCCCGCTGGGTGTTCATCACGTCGTCGTAGTCCAGCACGTTCTTACGGGTCTGGAAGTTCCGGGACTCCACCTTCATCTGGGCCTTTTCGATGGCGTTGGACAGCATTTTGGCGTCGATGGGGGTGTCCTCGTCGATTTTCAGGTTGTCCATCATCTTCTGGATCTTGTCAGACCCGAAGAGCCGGAGGATGTCGTCCTCCAGGGACAGAAAGAAGCGGCTCTCGCCGGGGTCGCCCTGACGGCCGGAACGGCCGCGCAGCTGGTTGTCGATGCGGCGGGCCTCGTGGCGCTCGGTGCCCAGGATGAACAGACCGCCTACCTCGCAGACCTGCTTGGCCTCTTCGGCGATCTCGGCCTTGTACTTGGCCTGGCTCTCCACAAACATCTTGCGGGCGGCCAGCACGTCCTCGTTGTTGGTGTCGGCGTAGCCGGTGGCCTCGGCGATGACCTCGCCGTTGTAACCGGCCCGGCGCAGGTCGGCCTTGGCCAGGTACTCGGCGTTGCCGCCCAGCATGATGTCGGTACCACGACCGGCCATGTTGGTGGCCACGGTGACGGTTTTCAGCTTGCCGGCCTGGGCGATGATCTCGGCTTCCTTCTCGTGGTTCTTGGCGTTGAGGACGTTGTGGGGGATGCCCGCCTTGCGCAGCAGTTTGGACAGGTGCTCCGACTTCTCGATGGAGACGGTGCCCACCAGCACAGGCTGGCTGCGCTCATAGCACTCCTGGATCTGGGCCACGATGGCGCGGTACTTGCCCTCCTCGGTCTTGTAGACCACGTCGGGGTTGTCCTTGCGGATGACGGGCTTGTTGGTGGGGATCTCCACGATGTCCAGGTTGTAGATGGAGCTGAACTCGTCCTGCTCGGTCATGG
>JAJQAS010000114.1 GCA_021203685.1 Clostridiales bacterium
GTTTCGACGTGCGTGACGTTCACTACAGCCACTACGGCCGTCTGTGCCCCATCGAGACCCCCGAAGGTCCCAACATCGGCCTGATCTCCTACCTGGCCTCCTACGCGCGGGTGAACAAATACGGCTTCATCGAGGCCCCCTACCGCCGCATCGACAAGGATACCGGCTTCATCACCGACGAAGTCACCTATATGACCGCCGACATCGAGGACGAGTTCATCGTCTGCCCCGCCACCGAGCCGGTGGACGAAAACGGCTGTCTGGCCAACAAGCGTATCACCTGCCGCCACCAGAACGAGATCGTCGACGTGGACCGGGAGCGGGTGGACTATATGGACGTGTCCCCCCAGATGATGGTCTCCGTGGCCACCGCCATGATCCCCTTCCTGGAGAACGACGACACCAACCGCGCCCTGATGGGCGCCAACATGCAGCGGCAGGCTGTGCCGCTGCTGGTGACTGAGGCCCCCATCGTGGCCACCGGTCAGGAATACAAAAACTGCCAGGGCGCGGAGGTCTGCGTGCTGGCCGAGGACGACGGCGTCATCGAGCGGGTGGACGCCACCGCCGTCACCGTCCGGTATGACCGGGGCGATGTGAAAACCTACAAACTGACCAAGTTCCTCCGCTCCAACCACACCACCTGCATCAACCAGCGCCCCATCGTGGACGTGGGCCAGCGGGTGAAAAAGCGCGAGACCCTGGCCGACGGCCCCTCCACCTGCAACGGCGAGATCGCCCTGGGCCGGAACATCCTCATGGGCTTCATGACCTGGGAAGGTTACAACTACGAGGACGCCGTGCTGCTCAGCGAGCGGATGGTGAAGGAGGACGTGTTCACCTCCATCCACATCGAGGAACACGACCTGGAGGCCCGGGACACCAAGCTGGGTCCCGAGGAGATCACCCGGGACATCCCCAACGTGGGCGAGGACGCCCTGAAAGACCTGGACGAGCGGGGCATCATCCGCGTGGGCGCGGAGGTCCGTGCCGGCGACATCCTGGTGGGCAAGGTCACCCCCAAGGGCGAGACCGACCTGACCGCCGAGGAGCGGCTGCTGCGGGCCATCTTCGGCGAAAAGGCCCGCGAGGTCCGGGACACCTCCCTGAAAGTCCCCCACGGCGAGTACGGCACCGTCATCGATGTGAAGGTGTTCACCCGCGAAAACGGCGACGAGCTTGGCCCCGGCGTCAACGAGTGCGTCCGGGTCTACATCGCCCAGAAGCGGAAGATTTCCGTAGGCGACAAAATGGCCGGCCGTCACGGCAACAAGGGCGTGGTCTCCCGCATCATGCCCGTGGAGGATATGCCCTTCCTGCCCGACGGCACCCCCCTGGACATCGTGCTGAACCCCCTGGGCGTGCCCTCCCGTATGAACATCGGTCAGGTGCTGGAGGTCCACCTGGGCTACGCCGCCAAGACCCTGGGCTGGAAGGTGGCCACCCCCATCTTCAACGGCGCCAACGAGAAGGACATCCAGGAACTGCTGAAACAGGCCGGTCTCAACGAAAACGGCAAGAGCTGGCTGTATGACGGCCGCACCGGCCAGCGGTTCGACAACCCCGTCACCGTGGGCTATGTGTACTTCCTCAAGCTCCACCACATGGTGGACGACAAGATCCACGCCCGTTCCACCGGCCCCTACGGCATGGTCACCCAGCAGCCGCTGGGCGGCAAGGCCCAGTTCGGCGGCCAGCGCTTCGGCGAGATGGAGGTCTGGGCGCTGGAAGCCTACGGCGCAGCCTACTGCCTCCAGGAGATCCTGACCGTCAAGTCCGACGACGTGACCGGCCGTGTCCGCACCTACGAGGCCATCGTCAAGGGCCACAATGTGCCCAAGCCCGGTGTGCCCGAGTCCTTCAAGGTGCTGATGAAAGAGTTGCAGGCTCTGTGTCTGGACGTGCGCGTGCTGGACAAGGACGGCAACGACGTGGAACTGAAAGACGATGACGACGACGATGTCATCCAGCCCGGCCGCCGCTTCGACGACGACGACTTTGCCCCCTACCCCGGCTCCAACGCCGGCGGCAGCGACGGCGAGTACGCCAGCCATGGCTTCACCACCGGCAAGATGGAGGCCGACGGCAGCGTGACCGCCGACGTGGAGTTTGAAGAGGGCGCTTTTATCACCGACGACGCTGACGACCTCAGCGACAGCATGGATGACAATGAAGAATAAAGACGAGGAGGTAAATTGAGATATGAGTTGTCCTGATTTTGACGCCGTAAAAATTTCTATTGCCTCTCCGGAGCAGATCCGGGCCTGGTCCTATGGCGAAGTGAAAAAGCCGGAGACCATCAACTACCGCACCCTCAAGCCGGAACGGGACGGCCTGTTCTGCGAACGCATCTTTGGCCCCACCAAGGACTGGGAGTGCCACTGCGGTAAGTATAAGAAAATCCGTTACAAGGGCAAGATTTGCGACCGCTGCGGCGTGGAAGTCACCCGCTCCAAGGTGCGCCGAGAGCGCATGGGCCACATCGAGCTGGCCGCCCCTGTCTCCCACATCTGGTATTTTAAGGGCATTCCCTCCCGGATGGGCCTAATTTTGGACATTTCCCCCCGGGTGCTGGAGAAAGTGCTGTATTTCGTGGCCTATATCGTCACCGACCCCGGCAACACCCCCCTGGCCAAAAACCAGATCCTCTCCGAGAAGGAATACCGGGATATGCGGGAGAAGTACGAGGACGATTTCGACGCCGGGATGGGCACCGAGGCCGTCAAGAAACTGCTGGAGGACATCGACCTGCAGGAGCTGTACGACAGCCTGATGGCCGACCTGAAAAACGCCTCCGGCCAGAAAAAGGCCCGCATCGTCAAGCGGCTGGAGGTGGTGGGAGCCTTCCTGCACTCCGGCAACCGGCCTGAGTGGATGATTATCGAGGCGCTGCCCGTCATTCCGCCGGATATCCGGCCCATGATCCAGCTGGACGGCGGCCGCTTCGCCACCTCCGACCTGAACGACCTGTACCGCCGGGTCATCAACCGCAACAACCGCCTGAAACGCCTCCAGGCTCTCCGCGCTCCGGAGATCATCGTCCGCAACGAAAAGCGGATGCTCCAGGAGGCGGTGGACGCCCTCATCGACAACGGCCGCCGGGGCCGGGCCGTCACCGGCGCCAACAACCGGGCGCTGAAATCCCTGTCCGACTTCCTCAAGGGCAAGCAGGGCCGCTTCCGCCAGAACCTGCTGGGCAAGCGGGTGGACTACTCCGGCCGAAGCGTTATCGTGGTCGGCCCCGAGCTGAAAATCTACCAGATGGGTCTGCCCAAGGAGATGGCCGTGGAGCTGTTCCGCCCCTTCATCATGAAGAAGCTGGTGCAGGATGGCGTGGCCAACAACATCAAGTCCGCCAAGAAGATGGTGGACAAGGGCCGTCCCGAGGTGTGGGACGCCCTGGAGTTCGTCATCAAGGACCACCCCGTCATGATGAACCGCGCCCCTACCCTGCACCGCCTGTCCATTCAGGCGTTTGAGCCGGTGCTGGTGGAAGGCCGCGCCATGAAACTGCACCCCCTGGTCTGCACCCCCTTCAACGCCGACTTCGACGGCGACCAGATGGCCGTCCATGTCCCCCTGTCCGCCGAGGCCCAGGCCGAGGCCCGCGTACTGATGTTGTCCGCCAACAACCTGCTCCGTCCCCAGGACGGCGGCCCCGTCACCACGCCTTCTCAGGATATGGTGCTGGGTTCCTACTACCTGACCTACGAGAAAGACCCGCTGGTGCAGGAGGATAAGTGCTTTGAGACCTGCGCCGACGCCGTGGCCGCCATGGACGCGGGCTCCATCACCGGGGACGAGAAGATTTGGGTGCGGGACACCGACGAAAAGCGGTATCAGCCCTGGATCGCCACCAACGCTCTCCTGTGCCAGGACGCGCTGAACGAAGGAGCGGCACTGCCCCGGGAAATTTACAAGTGCTTCGCCTCCGACACCGAGGCGCGGCTGGCCTACGAAGAGGGGCTGCTCCGCCGCCCCAAGATGCTCCACACCACCATCGACCAGACCGACCCTGTCAACTGGGACGACCTGGACATCCACGAACCTATCCTGGTCCGCCGCACCGGCGAACTGAACGGCAAGACTGTCACCCGGATGGTGCGCACCACTGTGGGCCGTCTGATCTTCAACGACCAGATTCCCCAGGACCTGGGCTTTGTGGACCGCACCGACCCGGAGCACTTCCTGGACCCCGAAATCAACAGCATCTGCGGCAAGAAGCTGCTGGGCAAGATCATCTCCGCCTGCATCAAGCAGCATGGCTTCGCCGATTCCGCCGTCATGCTGGACGGCATCAAGGCCCAGGGATATCACTATTCCACCATCGGCTCCCTGACCGTCTCCATCTACGATATGACCATCCCCCAGGCCAAATACGCCCTGGTGGCCGCTTCCGAGAAGCAGGTGGTCAAGATCGAGCGGCAGTTCCGCCGCGGCCTGCTGACCGACGACGAGCGTTACCGCCTGGTGGTTCGGGAGTGGGAAAAGACCACCAAGGACGTCTCCGATGCCCTGACCGAGTCCATGGACCAGTACAACCCCATCTTCATGATGGCGGACTCCGGCGCCCGTGGTTCCCAGGCCCAGATCCGTCAGCTGGCTGGTATGCGCGGCCTGCTGGCCAACACCGCCGGTAAAACCATCGAGATCCCCGTCAAGGCCAACTACCGCGAGGGCCTCTCCGTGCTGGAATACTTCACCTCCAGCCGAGGCGCACGAAAGGGCATGTCCGACACCGCTCTGCGTACCGCCGACTCCGGTTACCTGACCCGCCGACTGGTGGATGTCTCCCAGGAGGTCATCGTCCGGGAGGAGGACTGCGGCACCGATGACGGCATCATGGTCTACGAGATCGCCGAAAACGGCCAGGTCATCGAGACCTTCGCTGAGCGCATCAATGGCCGCTACCTCTGCGAGCCGCTGTGCGACCCGGAGACCGGCGAGGTGCTGCACAACCCCAAGACCGGCCGCACCTACGACACCGAAACCATCGTCTTTGCCGAGGACGCCGAGTTCCTGGAGGCCCACGGCATCAAACAGGCCAAGGTCCGCTCTGTGCTGACCTGCCACGCCCGCCGGGGCGTCTGCTCCAAGTGCTACGGCCTGAACCTGGCCCTCCAGGAGCGGGTGGGCATCGGCGAGGCCGTTGGCATCATCGCCGCCCAGTCCATCGGTGAGCCGGGTACCCAGCTGACCATGCGTACCTTCCACACCGGCGGTGTCGCCGGAGGCGACATCACCCAGGGTCTTCCCCGTGTTGAGGAGCTGTTCGAGGCCCGCCGTCCCAAGAAGATGGCCCAGCTGGCGGAGATCTCCGGCAAGTGCACCATCGGCGAGCAGCACAAGGGCACCCTTGTCAGTGTGACCCTCACCGCCGACGACGGCGACACCCGCACCTATATGCTGCCCCAGGCCCAGCTGCTGGTGAAGAACGGCGACTTTGTGGCGAAGGGCACCCAGCTGGTTCCCGGCGCCCTCTATCCCCAGGACGTGCTGCGCATCCAGGGCATCCACGCCCTCCACGAGTACCTGGTCAAGGAAGTTCTCAAGCCTTACCGCAGCCAGGGCGTGGACATCAACGACAAGCACATCGAGGTCATCTGCCGCCAGATGATGCGCCGTGTCCAGGTGGACGACGCAGGCGACTCCGACCTGCTCTCCGGCTCCAACATCAGCCTGGCCTCCTTCGAGGACGCCAGAGACGCGGTCCAGGCCCGCATCGACGCGGGCGAGGTCCACGAGGACGGCACCCCGCTGGTGATGCCCACCTGCACCCGTCTGCTGCTGGGCATCACCAAGGCGGCTCTGGCCACCGACTCCTTCCTGTCCGCCGCCTCCTTCCAGGAGACCACCAAGGTCCTCACCGAGGCCGCCATCTGCGGCAAGGTGGACCCCCTCACCGGCCTGAAGGAAAACGTCATCATCGGCAAGCTCATCCCCGCCGGCACCGGCATGGATCAGTTCCGCTGCGACGACCAGATCTCCGACGACGGCAACGTCGTCTCCCAGGAGGAACCCGCCGACACAGCCGAGGAAGACCTCTTCGTGGAGGAGGATGCCGCCCCGGTGGAGGCTGTCCCCGTGGGCAGCAACGCGACGGTGTAACACTCAACCAACTTAGGATAACGGCCCCGTCCGCTTCGGCGGACGGGGCTTTTATTGCTGCAAAAAAGCGCCCACAGAAAAACCTGCGAGCGCTTTGTCATCTTTATCATAAATGAGAGATTTGGGCAAAGCACAAACGAACCGTCAAGAACTCGCCCTCTTGCCTCCCCTGAAAGGGGAGGAGGGCCGCCGCCTTTAGGCGGTGGCGGAGGGGTTTTCGCTGGAATCACTGATAAGTCCGATTCAACGGAGCAACTGCAAAACTAGCGGCACCTGGCTAACGGCTAAAAGCTAATAGCCAACAGCTCCCTTACCTTCTCCGCCGCCGACTGCCCCGGTAGCCGCCGCCGCTGCGCCGCCCGCCGGAGTAACTGCCGCCGCCGCTGCGCCGGACCTTGCGGAACAGGGTCAGCCGCAGGATCAGCGCCAGGATCGCCACCGCCACCAGCACCAGCAGCGCCTTGATATACCAGCGGGAGAGCAGGTCCAGCACCATGTCCTTTCGCTTGAGGAACACGGAAGCCTCCACGTCGTTGACCGCCACCAGGTTCACCGCCGCATACTCCTCCCCGTCCAGGTAGAGCACCAGCGTCCCCAACACGTCGCCCGCCTCCACCGGAGCCTCCACCGAGCTGCGCAGGGTGGGGACGACGGTGAAGCTGTCGGCGGTGATGTCGTTGGGCAGCTCTGCCTCGATGCTTTCCTCGGGGGCCACGCTGACCGAATCCGCCTCGGTAGACAGGGTGACGGGCACCGAGCCGTAGGTGTCCTTTTTGTCCACGATGGTGATGGTGGAGAAGTTGTCGAACCCCCACTGGAGCAGCGTGGAGCTTTCGGTGAAATGGGTGTAGTTGACAGAGCCATCGGAGTTTGTAGTCGGCTCACAGCCGATGACCACAGAAATCAGCGTCTTGCCGTCCTGTTCCGCCGCGGCCAGGAGGTTGTAACCTCCCTCGTCGGTGGTGCCGGTCTTGATGCCGATACAGGCGCTGTAGACATAGCCGCTGTAGCGCAGATTGGAGAGCAGGCCGTTGGTGTTGTAGAAGTGCCGCTTCTCCGAGAGGTTGGTGGCGTCCACATAGTATTCCGTGGTGGCAACGATCTCCCGGAACTGGCTGTAGCCCATGGCTGCCTTGGCGATCAGGTAGAGGTCGCTGCAAGAGCTGTAGTGGTCATCGTCGGGCATTCCGTGGGTGTTGACAAAATTGGTGTTGGTGCAGCCCAGCTCCCTGGCCCGGGTGTTCATCTCCTCCACAAAGCTGTCGGTAGAGCCGCTGATTGCCTCGGCCAGGATGTTGGCCGCCTCGTTGGCGGAGGCCACCAGCATACAGTAGAGCAGGTCCTCCACCGTCATCACCTCGCCAGGCTGGATGTTCTGGTTGCTGGAGGTGGAGTCCAGGTCAAACCAGCAGTCATCGTAGGCGGTGATCTCATCGTCCAGGGACAGGTCCCCCGCCTCAATGTGCTCGAAGACCAGCAGGGCGGTCATCACCTTGGTGATGCTGGCGGGGCAGATGGCCTCGTCCGCGTTGTCGGAGTAGAGCACCACGTCGGTGTCCATATCCACCAGCAGAGCGGCCTCGGCGTCCACCTCCATGCTGTCCAATATCTCAGAGGAGGAAGCGGCGGCGGTGGGGGTCAGCATGGAGACAACCAGGGCCAAAATCAGAAACAGGGAGAAAAAAGAACGTTTTTTCATGGGAAAATCCTCTCGCGGCACAATTGATGCAATTTATTTCGTCATTTAGAAGGGCGGCGGCGCTTTTTTTGCCAGCGGTGATACCGCCGCCGAAGGGCCTGCACCAGGAAGAACAGCAGCACCAGCCCCACCACTCCCCCCGCCACAGCAGCAGCTGTGGGGAACGGCTCGGCGGTCTCGCTGAGAGACCGGAGGTGGGTCAAAATGGGGGGCAGCCGCTCCACCTCCTCGGCGGCCAGCAGCTCCACGGCGCCGTAGGTGACGCCGTCCAGCGAAACAGTCAGCGTCCCCACCGTCTCCCCGGCGGTAACGGGGGCCTGGATGGAATCGGGCAGCTCCGTCTCATAGGTCAGGTCGGCGGCGTCCACATCGTTGGGCAGGTAGGTGGTCAGACTGTCCGCCGCCAGCAGCTCCACGGAGTCCGCGTCCCTGGCGTCCTCCACCGCAACGGTGGCCTGGGCGGAGCCTTCCTCCACCAGCGTCACCTGGCTGAAATTCTCAAAGCCCCACTCGTAGAGCCGGACGCTCTCGGAGAATTGCAGCCGGTCCCGGCTGCCGTCCAGGTTGATGAGCCAGTTGCAGCCCATCATCACACAGCACAGGGTCTCTCCGTCTTTCTCCGCGTAGGAGAGCAGGCAGTACCCCGCCAGATAGGTGGACCCGGTCTTTCCGCCCACGCAGTAGTCGTAGAGGTAGGTGGAATAGGAGTGGTCAGTGATCAGGGCGTTGGTGTTGTACAGTTTCCGCGCAGAGGAAACATTGGTGGCGGGGACCGTGTACTCTGTGGCGCCGATGATGGCCCGGTACGTCTCGTACTGGTAAGCGGCCTTGGCGATGCGGTACAGGTCGTCGCAGGTGGTGTAGTGGTTTTTGTTGTGCAGCCCACTGGGGTTGACGAAGTTGGAACCGGTGCAGCCCAGGGCGGCGGCGGTCTCGTTCATCTCCTCCGCGAAGTCCTCGATGGAGCCGCTGACCGCCTCGGCCAGCACGTTGGCCGCGTCGCAGTGAGACGGGAGCAGGAGCATATAGAGCAGATTTTCGATCGTCAGCTGCTCCCCGGTGACGATGTTGCCCAGCGCCGCCTGGGAGGTCAGCCCCTGTTTGAAGGTGCTGCTGGCGGTGACGACGGTGTCCAGGCTCAGGTCCCCCGCCTCGATGTGTTGGAGCACCACCAGGGCGGTGAGGATCTTGGTGACGCTGGCCGGATAGATCTGCTCGCTGTTGTCCTGGCCGTAGAGGACGGCGTCGGTGTTCATCTCCACCAGCAGACAGGAGCCGCAGTTGACCTCCATGTCGCTGACCAGCGCAGACGAGGTGACGGGGGCAAAATCCGCTGCCTGGGCGGGGACCGCCAGCAGGCCGCAGCAAAACAGGGTCAGGACAAACAGAACGCTAAAACGAATCTTTTTCATAAAATCACGTCAAATTGTGTTATATCGGACTGCGCGAGGGACGAACCGGCGCTTCCTTGCGGCGACTGGACGCAGCCCATTTTCCTGAGAAAACGGCGCGAGCCAAAAGCGTGCCCTGCACAGGGGAATCTTTGTGTGTATCGTACTTGTCAAGGGACAACCAAAAATCATTATAACAGGTGAACGGGCAGACTGCAATGGGAAAGTCGGAGAAAATTTGTGAAAAAGCAGAAATAAATGGAGATAGCGCCGCAGAGGCCGTCTTTTTCTTCCGGCGCTGAGGCAGCTGCGTGCCTCTAAGGGGTAAAATTAGGGGTAGTCGGCGCTTGCCGTTCCACCGCTTCGCACTGTTTTGCTGGAAAATCGGCAGATAACATGAAAAAGGACTGAAACCTGTTACAGTTCCAGTCCTTTTCCTTGGCGCAGAAGAAGGGATTTGAATTTTTTCGATTTGCGGAAATGCGCGGCAAATAGCGACGTTTCCAGTCTACCGCCCGTTGCAATTTCGCACATTTGCGGAAATATGCGGCAATGTACGGCAAACTCTACGGGGTCAAAATTGGGGTCATACTTCATGCCACCTCGTTTTCCTTCCAAAAAAGGAAAGTAGCTTGGAGCCAAGCCACTTTCCATACCCTACTTCTTATGTTCCTCCAGCATCGGCGCATAATATTCTTCTTCGGCGCGTTCTCGCGCCTTTGCCGCATCTTCTATCTTTTTAAAATATCCAAGGTGGATTTTCTTGCCTTGAAACCCGATGGTAGCGCACCACTTCTGCTGGCCTTTGTGCCAGTGGACGCCCTGCAATCTCCGCCATGTACGCCGGATTTGCCTCCCATGCCCGGCGTACTACGGTGCGAAGGTTCCGCTCCACAGCTGTCCAGTTCTTGTCGGTGGCCTGGCCTACTGGTGTGTAGATTTGCCGCACAAGGGCGGCCAGCCGGTCCGGTTCCTCCAGCGTCAGATGGATGGCAAGACACATTTCCCGGTAGCCGGTGTAGTGTGGGCAGATACCCAGGCGGTGCAATGTAAAGTTAATTTCACATGGATTTTACCTCCCGAAAATATTTCATGGAGATAATACACTATTTCTTTCGTATTTGGTAATTTTCGACAAAACTAGTGGTTTTTCGACACAAATTTATTCAAAAAAAAGAAAGCGGCCCGTTTCCGAGTCGCTTTCCCTTTGGGGATTAAGTTTCAAGCCCCTGGCCCTGGAATTGCTGGGGCCGCTCCTGTGGAGCATCCACCACAGGAGAATGAAGTTATTGTATCACGGCTTGTCGGAGCTGTCAACTCTTGCGCCTGTGGTCGGGCCATGGTTCTGAGGCCGAAATCAGCCAGTCCCTGCCAACCTTCCTCGCGGAATAGAAAGCACCACGGCCAGCTTTCTGCCGTGCTGTCGCCGGGTCCTTGCCGTTCCGCCTGGCATACTCCGCCAACGGAATCAGCGTGGATTCCCGCCATATCGTCACGCCGTCTTCGTCCGATGTTTCCTCCATCACGTCTGGGTGCAGCCGCGCCCAATCGCGGAGAATGTCGTTCACGTCTTCCGGGCCGAAGCAGGGGAGGATTTCGATTTTCGGGTAAATTCTGGGGTTGTTCGCCATGGCCGCAAGCCCTTTGGCAGCGGTGGGCGTGATTTGCTCCAGCTCCCATGCTGCAAGAAGGTGATACGCTTCCCTGCCCAGGGTACGGATGTGCTCGGCGTGAGTTTCCGCTTCATCTGCCGCCTTTTCTTCCTCTGTGGGTGTGAGCGGCTCCCCATCCCACAGGATGTCAGCCGCCATCTCGAAGAGTTCTTTTTCTTCGGTGGCGTCCAGCGCTTCGAGCTTCGCTGCCAGTGCCTTGATTTTGTCGTGTCCGCCCTCTACGCGGTGCAAATCCCGCGCAAATTCGGGGTCAGCGTGCAGCCAATCTTTATAAAGTTCCATGATGTTCTCCTCTCAAGCAGTAGTGTCGGTGTCGATGAGGGTGATCCTTTCGCCAGTGTCCCAGTTTTCCACCCACACTTTGTGGTGGGTGTGCATCTTTCGGTCCGCTCCCTTGCCCTCGAAGGCCCAGGAAGTTTTGCCGTCCAACTGCCAGAAATTATCCTTGCCATCACAGAAAACTTTGTTGAGGGTGAAATGCGGGTTGAAGTCGTCCGGAACTTCGACCTCGTAAGGGGTAATATGAAAATCTCCGTTGCTGTTGACGCTGGCGCAGTAATTGTCCTTACCCTCGTAGGGATTGTATACGCCGTAGATGGTAACTTTCTTCATGGTGTTCGTCTCCTTTCTGTGGTGCCGGGGCTTTTGGCCCCGGCTTTTTGCTTATCGGTGGATGGGATGAAGGAAGTTGTTGACGTTCAGCGCATCCAGGAGCGCCCCGGCGTCCTGTTCCCGCAGGACGGCATCCGCTGCGAAGAAACTATAATTGGACTTCTTTGTGGCTTCGACCACGGCCTCAGGGGTGAATCCCTTGGCCTTGCACTTTTCAGCGAAGGCGGGGGTGCCGGACTGCTTCAACCTCTTGGCCCACACTTTCATAGCGGACCTGTTGCTCTCTTGGCTCAGCCACTCGGCGCGCTCGTGCTTGGCGTAATTGATTTGCTTCTCGCTCTTTCCGGTCAGCTCCGGAAGGGTGATGCCGTTGATGTTCAGCCATTCATTGTTAGTCATGATGTTTATCTCCTTTTCCGATTTGATTGTTTTGTTGTCCTCTTCTTTATGCTCTTATTATACTACTCTAGGGTAGTGTTGTCAAGCGTTTTTTTGAAAAAAATAAAAATCTCAAAAAATAAAGGCCACACCGGAACAAAACCCGATGTGGCCTTCATCATGCGCTCGCGCGCGTATTTTGCGTGGGTATCAACACGCGCCGCGTGTTAGTTGGTGCGTTAGTTGGTGCGTTAGTTGGTGCGTTAGTTGGTGCAAATCAGCCGCCCAAAATCGCGGCCCAGGTTTTCGGCCCGACGATGCCGTCAGCCGTCAGGCCGTAGTTGTTCTGCCATGCAATGACGGCGCTCTCGGTGTTGGCCCCGAAGATGCCGTCAACGGTCAGGCCGCCCAACAGCTTCTGGAGGGCGCGGACCTGCTGGCCCTCGTCGCCTTTGCGCAAAGTATCCATATCGTGCGTCACCTCCGTCAGATAAAGTTCCCGCTCCGCCTTGCGGCGGGTGGTCAGACCGGACAGCACCTTGCCGCCCGCTTTGTTGTAGAGCAACAGCGCCTCCGCAATCTCCGCGACGGTGCGGTCTTTGCACAGCGTCTTGAGGTTGCTCTGCCCGCAGTTAAAGGCGAAGCTGGTCAGCGCGGAGCGCTGATTTTCGTTCATGGACGCAGTCAGTGGCACATAATCGCTGTTGTTGGCGTAACTCCAGAACTTCGCCACGTCAGAGGATAGCAGGCTGTTGGCCTTGCTCTGGGTGATGGTCATGCCCTTGCAGACGGCTTTGCCGTCCACCTTGCCAGTGTGACCGTAGCCGATGGTCCAGACCCCGGCGCTGTCCTGGTAGGCGGTCAGCTTGCAGCCCTCGAATTTCTTGATGAGGGCGAGACCTGCAGCGTTGATGCTGTTACTCATCGTCCGCCACCTCCGGCAGCCCCGCCAGAGAGGTCAGCAGGGACGCCACGGCAGCCAGAGCGGCGGTGCCGATAACCGTCACCCAATCCACCTGAGTGATGGCAGCGGCGGCGGGCAGCATTGCCACAGCGGTCTGCGCCATAGTTTTTACCGCCCGAACAGCGGCGGCTTTCAGCCATGCTTTGTTGATAGTCATAAGTTATCCCTCCATTTTTAGGTCAGGCCCAGCCATGCGAAAAGCGCGCCCACGGCGGCTCCCACAACGGCTGTACCAATGATTTTCAGCATATCCCGCCATTTCTCCCCGTCCCTGTCCTCCAGCTTTTTCAGCCGGGTGCCTTGGTCGGTCAGCTCCTTGCACATGGTCTCAAGGCTTTCCTGGATTTTATAAATCGTGGAGATAACGTTCCGGTTTTCCTTCACGTCCTGCTCCAAAATGTCCAGCCGGTGATTCTGGCGGTTGTTCTCAGCGTTGGCGGCTTCAAACTCTTTTTCCACAGCGCGGCGGAATTCTTCGTGTTCTCCGCGGCTCAACGGGTTGTCCATTGGCGGCTCCTCCAGTCAGTAGGTGATTTCCACGTAGCCGTAGGTGTAGCTGTCCGTGGTCTTTCTGGTGCGGCTTT
>JAJQAS010000261.1 GCA_021203685.1 Clostridiales bacterium
CCCCCGCCCGGCCCGCCGGTACAGGGGCGGGAGCGGCTGACGGGACACACCGCTGTTGGTTGTTCCCTGTCCGCCACCGGCGGATGGGGAAGATCGAACAGGGACCCCCGCACAACCCCACGCCGAAAGAGGCAACAGGAACAAATGAAGCAACCAAAGGCAAAAAAAACGCCGGGGCAGCCTCCTGACCGGCAGAACAGGAACGATTTTGCTGGTGGCGGTGCTGCTGGTGGGCGCGGCCGTCCTGGCCTACCCCTCGGTGAGCAACTGGTGGAACGACCGGGTGCAGAGCCGGGCCGTGGCCGTCTACGACGAGGCGGTGGCCGCCCTGAACGCGCAGGACTACACCGCTTACTACGAGGCGGCGGTGGCCTACAACGAGAAGCTGGCGGAAATTGGCTCTGCCAGCGCCATCTCCGACACCGACCTGGTGGACGAGGACTACTGGGACCTGCTGGACGTGACCGGCACCGGAATTATGGGGTACATCACCATCGACAAGATCGACGTGGAACTGCCCATCTACCACGGCACCAGCTCCAGCGTGCTGTCGGCGGGAGCCGGGCATCTGGAAGGGACCAGCCTCCCGGTTGGCGGTGAGAGCACCCACTGCGTCATCTCGGCCCACCGGGGCCTGCCCAGTTCCCTGCTGTTCACCAATCTGGACCAGCTGGAGGAGGGCGACACCTTCACCCTGACGGTGCTGGACCAGGTGTACACCTATAAGGTGGACCAGATCACCATCGTGCTGCCCGATGAAATCGAAAACCTCTACATCGAGGAGGGCAAGGACTACTGCACCCTGATGACCTGCACGCCCTACGGAATCAACACCCACCGCCTGCTGGTGCGGGGGGTGCGCACCGCCAACGCCGAGGACGCCCACATCCGCGTCACCGCCGAGGCGTATGAGGTGGACACCATTCTGGTGGCGGCGGCGGTGGCGGCTCCCGTGCTGCTGCTCCTGCTGGTCTGGCTTATCCTCAGCACCAGAAGGAAAGACAGAAAAAACAGCGAACAGAGGCAAAAATCAGATAATTAAAGGAGGAATCCCAATGAAAACCATCCAAAAAACAGCCGGTCGCGGTCTGGCGCTGCTGCTGGCGCTGGTGTTGGCCTGCGGCATGGCGCTGTCGGCCTACGCCGCGGACAACGCCTCGCTGGACTTTACCCAGACCGGCTCCATTGAGCTGACCCTGGCGGACAGCGACGGAAACGTCGTTTCCGGCGGCGCTGTGACGCTGTATCAGGTCGCCACCCTGTACCTGGACGACGGCAACATGGCCTACGCCTACACCGATGATTTCAGCGGCTGCGGTGCCACGCTGGACGTGGAGGATACCTCCCTTGCGGCGACCCTGGCGGACTACGCGGACAGCGAGGGCCTCTCCGGAACCACGCTGAGCATCGGTTCCAGCGGCATGGTCAGCTTCGGCGGGCTGGAGCTGGGCCTCTATCTGGTGGTGCAGACCACCGAGTCCGACAACTATGAGACCATTTCTCCCTTCGTGGTGACGGTCCCCATGGATGTGGACGGCGTTTGGACCTATGACGTGGACGCCAGCCCCAAGGTGGGCGCGGTCACGCCCGTGGAGCCGGAGCCGGACGAGCCGGACGAATCCTGCACCACCACCACGACCACTACGACCACCACTACTACCGCCTCGACGCTGCCCCAGACCGGTCAGCTGAACTGGCCCATCCCGGTGCTGGCGATTTGCGGCGCGGTGCTGTTCGTCCTGGGCTGGTGCCTGACCCGTTCCGACAGGAAGCACACGGAGTATGCGAAGTAAAGTCGGCGTCTTTCTCATGACGCTGGGCATCCTGCTCATAGCCGGTGCCGCCGGGCTGCTGGGATACAACCGCTGGGACAACTGGCGGGCCGGACAGTCGGTGACGGACATCCAGGACGCTCTGGAGGCGGCGGAGGAGGAATCTTCCGGGTACGACGTTCCGGAGGACGGCGTGATGCGGACCGTGGAGATCGACGGGTACAAGTACATCGGCACCCTCTCCATCCCCAGCTATGGGCTGGAGCTGCCTGTCATGAGCGAGTGGAGCTATCCGGGGCTGAAAATCGCCCCGGGACGGTACAGCGGCAGCGTGTGGACGGACGACCTCATTATCTGCGGCCACAACTACGAGCGGCACTTCGGAAACTTAAAGTATTTGGAAGCCGGG
This sequence comes from Clostridiales bacterium, assembly GCA_021203685.1. Taxonomy (GTDB): domain Bacteria; phylum Bacillota; class Clostridia; order Oscillospirales; family Oscillospiraceae; genus Onthomonas. The sequence continues at coordinate 2,182 of JAJQAS010000261.1, forward strand.
GACGAGATAGCGTTCACCGATGTGGACGGCAATGTTTTTACCTACCAGGTAGAGGAGGTCCTCATCCTCCAGCCCACCGACGTGGAGGAAATGGCAGACCAGACCTCCAGCGAATGGGATCTGACGCTGTTCACCTGTACCATAGGCGGTCAGACCCGCGTGACCGTCCGGTGCAGCCGGACAGAATGAGCGGGAAAATGTGATTGAATGAGGGCAGCCCCTGAGACGGGTCTCCCTCATAATGGAAAGTAGAGGTGCAACTATGAAGAACATCGTAACTTCTTACGTGCGAAAATTCCGAGCGGAACGCCGTAAGAGCCGCCGGGCCACAGCCTTGCTGCTGGCCCTTGCGCTGCTGGTGTCCACAGGCGTCACCTGGCAGCTCCACGCCACCGGCATCGCCCTGACCAACGAGACCTATTGCGGCCTAGAGGAGCATACCCACACCGAGGACTGCTATGAGCAGGTGTTGGTCTGCAGTCAGGAGGAGTCCGAAGGCCATACCCACACCGAGGACTGCTACGAGGAGCAGCAGGTGCTGGTCTGCGGTCAGGAGGAGTCCGAGGGGCACACCCACACGGACGACTGCTATGAGACGCAGCTGACCTGCGGCAAGGAAGAACACACCCACACCGTGGATTGCCTGACCGACGAGACCGCCGACGTGGAGACCGCCGCCGACTGGGAGGCCACCCTGCCCGACCTGACCGGCGAGTGGGGCACTGACGTGGCGGCTATCGCCAAGAGCCAGCTGGGCTACACCGAGAGCACCGCCAACTTCACCCTGGCCGACGACGGCGAGACCCGCAAGGGCTACACCCGCTACGGCGCGTGGTACGGCAACGAATACGGCGACTGGGACGCCATGTTCGCCTCCTTCTGCCTGTACTATGCGGGCGTGGACGAGGACGCCTTCCCCCAGGCTTCCGGCGTGTACGCCTGGGTCACGGCACTGGACGCGCTGGACCTTTATGACGAGGACGCGGAGCCGACCAACGGCGATTTGGTGTTCTTCGACACCGACAAGGACGGCAAGGCCGACCATGTGGGCGTTGTGGCTGGCGTCAGCGACTACAAAGTGACCGTCATCGAGGGCGACAGCGACGACAAGGTGCAGAGCACCGCTTACAGCCTGAACGACAGCACCATCACCGGTTACGGCGTGCTGCCGGAGCAGGAGGAAGTGACTGAGGCCGAGGAGACCGAGACCTACACCGCCGCCGATGGCGGCGTGACCGTCACCGTGACCGCTCCCGTGGGCGCGCTGCCCGAGGGCGCGGAACTCTCCGTGACGCTCTTTGACGAGAGCAGCGAGGAATACGCCGCCGCCGGGGAGACCGTGGACTACGACACCGAGGACGCGACCACCGGCATGGCCGCAATGGACATCTCCTTCACCGTGGATGGCGTGGAGGTAGAACCCACCGAGGCCGTCACCGTCAGCATTGACGCTTCCGCCCTTCTGCCGGAGGACGCCGACGCCGAGACCATCGAGGTCCAGCACCTGACCGAGACTGAGGCGGGCGTGGAGGCCACTCTGGTGGCTGACGCCACCGAGGACACCGCCGGGACTGTGGACGCGGAGACCGTGACCGCAAAATTCGAGGTGGAAAGTTTTTCCACGTTTACGATTCAGTGGAACTCCTATGGAACTTCCAGCTCCTCCGTCTCGACCACCTGCTATTTCAGCAACGGGTCGACCTATGAGACCAACAGCGACCTGACCCCCTCCGGCATCACCGACAACAAGCTGGTGGTGGGCGACAGCAACGAGGTGGACTTCGACGACAGCAACTCTCTGCTGGCGGTGGAGGGGTATACGCTGGTGAAAGCCACTCTAACGACCTCCAACATTACAAACTCTGTTACGATTGCCAGCATCCGGGCCCAAAAATCTGGAAGCAGCTATACGTATTCCTACGCGACCGCAGCGAGCGACGGCACACTGAGCTGGACGACGTTCTCCGGGAGCAACATGAAACTGAGTCTCTATTACGACAAGACGGTAGAGGAAGCGACGGGCGACCTGACCATCCGGGACGACATCGCCAGCACCGGTTCCCTGGTGGCGGAATATTCCGGGACGCTGACCGAAGGTTCTTACTCCTACCAGTGGTACGAATATGACACAACGAAGGAACAGTTTGTACTGATCCAGGGCGAAAACGAAGCGAGCCTGGCCGTCTATTCCAACGGCGCAAGAAAAACCTACCAGGTGAAGCTGATCCGGGTGTCCGACAACACCGAGATCGCCACCTCCACCAGCTACCAGGTCCCCTACTACAGCCAGCTGCAAAACGGCAGTTTTGAAAACCCCACCGTGTCCAGCAGCAGCGACAGCATCCAGGTCACCAGCGGCCTTTATGAGGAGATGGTGTGGCTGACCACCGGCTTTGGCTCTCTGAACGAAAGCAAAGGGACGAGCGGCCAGGACATCGAGATCGTAAAGGCATCCGGCGGCAGCGGCTGGCACGAAACCACCGCCAAGGATGGCAACCAGTACGCCGAGCTGAACGCCGAATACAACGGCACCCTGTATCAGGACGTTATGACCATCCCCGGCGTTCCGCTGTACTGGCAGGCGTACCACGAGGCGCGCACCAACAGCGACAGCGACAAAACCGGGTTGGATACGATGTGCGTTATCATCGTGGACGCGGCGTTTGCGGAAGCCCACCTGACAACACAGGCGCAAATTGAGGCCGTTTATGAGGCAGCAAAGACTGCCGGGCTGAACACCAGCCTTACAGACGGTGAGAGCAGCTCCGTGACCTTTGACTACACCGTGGGCGGCGAAACCAAGAGCATTACGCTGTGGCTGTGCGCCTCCAACGGCTGGAACGAAACCACCAACTCCACCAACGATGCCTGGAACGAGTTTAAGGGTACCTACACCGTGCCGGAAGGGCAGTACCTGACCCGGTTCCTGTTCGGCGCGATCTCCACCTGTTCCGGCGACAACACCATCGGCAACCTGCTGGACAATGTGAGCTTCAGCCAGACGGCCCCCACCAGCGAAAAGTCCGGCAACATCAAGGTCACCAAGACGGTCTCCGGCGTGGATTCGGATGTGAAGATCGCTAAGGGAACCTACACCTTCACCGTGCAGGACACCTCCGGCAGCACCGTTGGAACGGTGAGCCTGCCCACCGCCGACGCGACCGCCAGCCAAAGCGAGTATTGGTCCTATACGTTTACGGACATCACGCCGAGCACCTACAAGGTGACGGAAAGCGACGGCGCCTCCCCTGACGGGTACAACTATGACAGCACCACAAGCTCCACCGGCACAGACACCACCAATACAACGACTTCCGCGAATTTCGTGGTGTCAAACAGCAAAACCTCCTCTGTCGCCTTCACCAACACCTACCAGAAGGCCACCACCAGCATCACCCTCAAGAAGGTGGACGCAACGCCCGACGAAAGCGGCAGCTACACGCCCCTCTCCGGCGCGGTGTTCACCCTCTCCGCCACAGGGGAAAGCGACTGTACTCTCACCGTAGCAAATGGCACCCTCACGGTGGAAAACATCACCTACGGCACAGAGTACACCCTGACCGAGACCAAGGCCCCGGACGGCTACGATCTGCTGTCTGCGCCGGTCAAGTTTACCGTCAAAACGGACGGCACGGTGACCTTCTCCTCCGGCGGGGACGCCGCGTTCTATACCACTGAAAATGACACCATCACCATCACCGTGAAGAACAAGGCGGGCTATGCCCTCCCCGAGACCGGCGGCTCCGGCGCCTGGCTGTACACCCTGATGGGTCTGACCCTCTGCGGCGGCGCAGCGCTGCTGCTGCTGAAGCGCAGGGTGGGCCAGTGACCACCGGGCAGGGGCTTTACCACAGGCTCTGAACAACAACCTCCCAACAGACAACGGGGCAGGCCCTTCGGGGCCTGCCCTGGTTCGTTTCCCGTCAAGCGGCACTTCTGCCCTCAAGGGACACTTCCGTGGCGCTTTCTTTTGTTCCGGGAACCGCTTCGCCCTGTCTCCCCCGCCGGTAAGCCGCTTTGCCGCCTGTTCCTCCTCGTCCTTTGCAGGATAACACAGCCGTTTCCCGGCCCGTCCAGGTGTTTTCCGCCCTCTCCGGCCCCACACTGCGCAAAAAAGCCCGGCCAACCGTTTTGTGGTTGGCCGGGTCAGGCTTTGTGCAGGAAGCCTTGCCGACGGTTTTAGTCTTCGTCGGTCTCGGCTTCGGTCTCCTCCTCCGGGTCGCTGTAGAGGTAATCCCACAGCAGGGCGCGGGTCTCGTCCCAGTCGTTGGGGATCAGCACCTCCATGCCGGCGCCCAGGATGGCGTTGTAGTAGGTGCCGTCGGCGGGGATGCGGTAGCTGTTCATCTCGCTCAGGTCCATGGTGTAGGCGGAGTAGGCGATGCTGATGATTTGGGTGTTGGTCATGTCGGTGGTGATGTTGTCCGCCACGCTGTCATAGACCTTGAGCAGCTTGAGCCAGCTGGCGTCCATCAGGTCCTCGTAGATGATCTCCAGCACCCGCCGCTGGCGCTCCGTCCGCTCAAAGTCGGAGTTGCCCACCTTCCGGGTGCGGACATACCACAGGGCCTCCTCCCCGGTCAGGTGGTTGACCCCCTCCGTCAGGGTGTCCTGGTCCATCTTGCCGTTGATATACTCGGCCTCCGCCTCGGTCAGCTCCACGTCGATGCCCCCCAGGGTCTCGATGATGTCCTCGAAGCCCTCGAAGTCCACCTCCACGTTGTAGTCGATAACGATGGCAAAGTTCTCCTCGATGGTGGCGTCCAGCAGCTCGAACCCGCCGTACTGGTAGGCGGCGTTGAGCCGGTTGTTGCTGTAGCCGGGGATCTGCACATACAGATCCCGCATCAGCGAGACCATCGTGATCTGCTGGGTGTTTTTGTTGATGCTGAGGATGATCATGGTGTCGGAGCGTTCCCGCTCGCCGGTGCGGGTGTCCTGCCCCACCAGCAGCACGTTCACCACGCCGTCCACGCTGGTGGCGACGCCCGCTTCGCCCCAGTCCACAGCCTCGATCTCCGTGATGTCGGTGCTCTCGTCCCCATAGTCGGTGGAGAACACCCGGTTGATGGCCCCCAGCTTTACCTGGATGAAAATAAATAACCCGCCCGCAATCAGCACCAGCACCAGCAGCACGATCAGCAGCACCCTGAGGACCCGGTTGGCGGGATTGTTGTTCCTTCGTTTGGCAGACATAAACGTTCCCTCACTTGTTTTTTATCTATCTGATTATCCCTTTGCATCAGCCGCGCTGATGAGCTGTTAGCTGTTAGCCGTTAGTCAGGTGCTGCCAGTCTAAAACGAACACCAAGAACGATTGGTTGGTCGCTAGCGGTTTGTTTTGTATGACGAATCCAAAACGCAGAACAAATCGTGACGCATCACAAAGCTAATAACTAAAAGCTAAGAGCTAAGAGCTAAAATGAGGCTGCGTAAAAGGGATAACCAAATTGATTTATTCCGACACGTCGGCGGAGCTGTCCGCCTCTGTTGTATCGCTTTCCCCATAGAGATAGTTCCACAGCGCCTGCTGATTGGCCTCCCAGTCGTCGATGACCAGCGGGTCGGTCACGCTGCCCACGGAGTCCTCGCTGTGCCAGGTGCCGTCGATGGGCAGCCGGTAGCTGTTCAGCTCGTTCTTACCCATGCTGTAGGCGGAGAAGGCGATGTTCAGGATCTGGGTGTTGGTCATGTCGGTGGTGACGTTGTCCGCTACGCTGTCGTAGACCTGGAGCAGCTTGAGCCAGCTGGCGTCCTTCAGGTCCTCGTAGATGATCTCCAGCACCTCCCGCTGGCGCTCCGTCCGCTCGAAGTCGGCGTTGCCCACCTTCCGGGTCCGGGCGTACCACAGGGCCTCCTCGCCGGTCAGGTGGTTGACTCCTTCCGTCAGGGTGTCCTGGTCCAGCTTGCCGTTGATATAGTCGGCCTCCTCCTGGTACATCTCCACGTCGATGCCCCCCAGGGTGTCCACGATGTCCTTGAAGCCTTCGAAGTCCACCTCGATGTTGTAGTCGATGACCACGCCGAAGTTGGTGGCGATGGTCCCGTCCAGCAGGTCGAAGCCACCCAGCAGGTAGGCGGCGTTGAGCTTGTTGTTGGCGTAGCCGGGGATCTGCACGTAGATGTCCCGCATCAGGGAGACGATGGAGATCTGCTCGGTGTTTTTGTTGATGCTGAGGATGATCATGGTGTCGGAGTTGCTGCGCTCGCCGGTGCGGGTGTCCTGCCCCACCAGCAGCACGTTGACCACCCCGTCCACGCTGGTGGCGATGCCCGCGTCGGCCCATTCAGTGGGCTCCCAGCTGCTGACGGCGCTGACGCTGGCGTCCGCGTCGTCGTAATCGCTGGCGGAGACCCGGTTGATGGCCCCCAGCTTCACCTGGACGAAGGCGAACAGCCCGAGCGCCAGCAGGAGCAGCACTGCCAGCGCCACCAGCAGCACCCGGAGGACGAGCCTGGGTTTGTGGAAAGGAACGTTTGGAATCGACATAAAAAACGGCACCCCTGCTCCTGACGGGATAATAGTACCTTTTCCGTCAGGAAATATAAATTAGTCAGGGAAGCTCTGATTCAATGGCCCTGTATCAGAGGTTCCCCAGCTCCTGCGCGGCAAACGCCAGCGCGGAAGCGATGACCTTATCCATATCATAATATTTATACTCACCGAGACGGCCGCCAAAAAGGACGGTTTTGTCCTCCGCGGCCCGGGCCGCGTACCGCTGGTAGAGGCGGGTGTTGATCTCGTCGTTGACGGCGTAGTAAGGCTCGTCCCCCGGCTGCCATGCGGCGGGGTACTCCCGGGTGACGACGGTCCTGGGCTGGGCGCCAAACTCAAAGTGCTTGTGCTCGATGATGCGGGTGTAGGGCGTCTCCCGGTCGGTGTAGTTGACCACAGCGTTGCCCTGGTAGTTCTCCTGGTCCAGCACCTCGGTCTCGAAGCGGAGGCTGCGGTACTGGAGAGGGCCGTAACAGAAGTCGAAATACTGGTCGATGGGGCCGGTGTAGATGACTTTTTCCGCCAGGGGGCGCAATTCCGCCCTGTTTTCCAGGTAGTCGCAGTTCAGCCGGACGGGGATGCCTTCCAGCAGCTTCTCGAACATGGGGGTGTAGCCCCCCACGGGGATGCCCTGGTAGCGGTCGTTGAAGTAGTTGTTGTTATAGGTGAAGCGGACGGGCAGCCGCCTGATGATGAAGGCGGGCAGTTCGGTGCAGTCCCTGCCCCACTGCTTTTCCGTGTAGCCCTTCACCAGCTTCTCGTAGATGTCCCGCCCCACCAGGGAGATGGCCTGTTCCTCCAGGTTTTGGGGGTCGGCGGGGGCGCCGCTGCGCTGCTCGTCGATGATGGCTTTGGCCTGGGCGGGCGTCGCCACCCCCCACAGCCGGGAGAAGGTGTTCATGTTGAAGGGCATGTTGTAAATCTCGCCGTGGTAGTTGGCGATGGGCTCGTTGACGTAGTTGTTGAACTCCGCCAGGTCGTTCACATAGTCCCAGACCTGCCGGTTGGAGGTGTGGAAAATATGCGCCCCGTACCGGTGGACGGCGATGCCCTCCACCTGCTGGGTGTAGCAGTTGCCGCCAATGTGGTCCCGTTTGTCGATGACCAGGCAGGTCTTGCCCCGCTTTTTCGCCTCATGGGCGAACACCGCGCCAAAAAAACCAGAACCTACCACCAAATAATCGTACTTCAAAACAAATCACCTTTTTTGCAAAACATGTGACACGCAAAGTCAATATATTGTATCCTCATTCTCGTTTTTCGTCAATCCGTTTTCGGGAAAATGTACGCAAAGGTGAAAAAATGTGAAATAACGCCCCAGCCGCGCCGGGAGACGGCGGCTTTGCGCCGCGTCCCCGCCTCCGCCCCGGAACGAGAGAAGATGATGATGACAATTTTCTTCTATATTTGACAACGATGAACGATACCTGTATAATAACGTCAGGAAAGAAAGCATGGAACCGAAAAAACACAAATGGGGGGTTCGATATGTCAAGAGACGGCGAGATTTTCCAGGATCATCTGGTATCCTTTTTTGATTCCAACAGCACCCAGTACATCCACACCGATTTGTTTCAAAAGCTGGATTTTCCCCAGCAGTACCCCGCCTTTATCCAGGTGCATCTGGAGGAACCCGCCCAGGACGTTCCCCTGCACTGGCACCCCGGCTCGGAACTGATCTATTCCCGCAACCGGGAACTGACGATCATCATCGACGGCAAGCGGTACCTGCTGCCGCCGGGGGATTTTATCCTCATCAGCCGCTACGCCTCCTCGCGGTGCTGCCAACCCCCTCCGATGTCCCCCAGGACACCATGTCCATCAGCTTCCAGGTCAGCTACCTGGAACGGATGATGCCCAACCTCTCCCACCTGGCCGTTGACCGGCACGCCTCCGGCGCGACGGAGGAGGACGTGGCCCGGATGCAGGCTCTGTGCGAGCAGCTCCGGGCGCACGTAGACCTGGAGCGGGAGAGCGAGAGCCGGTACTTCGAGACCAACAAGATCCTCTATTCCATTCTGGATCTGATGTACTCCGCCTTCTGCACCGGCGAGCAGCATCGCACCCGGGGCGACAACAGCCCCCACAAGCGGCTGTTCGAGGTGGTGAACTACCTGGAGGATCACTACCGGGAAAACCTGACCACCCAGAACGTGGCGGATCACTTTGGCTACAGCCGGGAATACTTCTGCCGCCTGTTCAAGCGGTACGCCAACCAGACCTTCAAGCAATACCTGACCGAGGTGCGGCTGGCAGCCGCCGTCAAGGACCTGCGCATGACCGACCGGGGCGTGGGGCAAATCGGCATCGAGTGCGGTTTCCCCGACGAAAAGAGCTTTTTCGCCGCCTTTCGGAAGAAATGCGGCGTGACCCCCACCCAGTATCGGGCTGAGATGTAAGCTCCTCCCCCGGGGAAAAGGGCCTTCCTTAACCGATTATTTGGTTATCCCTTTTACTCAGCTATTAGCTTTTAGCCTTTAGCTATTAGCTTTGTGGTTCTTGACATTACGTGCTGCGCTTCCTGTTTGCGTTGCTTTACAAACAGTTGGATTTGTTTTTAGCTTTTATTTGTAGCTGTTCACTGTTGGTTTGTAGTGCCTGACTACAGGGAGAAGCGCAGCTTCGGAAGTGCCGCTTGACGGCAACAGCTAACGGCTAATAGCTTATCACAACGAGGCTGATTCAAAGGGATAACCAGTACCGATTATTTTTACTTTTCGTTTCATGCTCCATGTTTTCTGCCAGAAGTACCCAACTAACAGCTAAAAGCTAATAGCTAACAGCTTACCTGCCCCTGCATTGCCCTCCGGCAACGCGGGGGCATTTTTTGTGACCTCATTTTGTATGGCAGAAAATAAAAACAGGTTACAAAACGGAAGGGATGGTTTCACAAATTGGATGACCTTTTTTCGAGGTTTGTTGTATCATTTAACCAGAAAAACACAGAGGCATTCCGGCAGGCGCTCGCAGCCGCTGCTCCGCGAGGGAGGAGTATCAGGGGGAGGCTCCGCTCCCGCCCAGCGCGGTGCTGTGACAACGCCGGACATCCACTGTGTCGGTTTTAACAAACACAAGAAAGGAAGTAGAAACAATGGAAGCAATTCTCAATCATCCTAAATACCCCAAAGGCGCACGGTACAGAGTCTTTCAGGTAGCCGTGCTGTGCCTGTCCTTTATGCTGGCCTCCGTCTCCGTGGCGGGCTGCCTGCTGGGCGACCTGGGCCAGGAGTTCCCCAACGCCCCCGCGTGGTTCCTCCAGATGTTCATCACCTTCCCCACCATCGGCGGTATGCTGGCCAACCTCATCGGCGGCGGCATGGCCACCACAGTCGGTAAAAAGAACCTGTGCCTGCTCGGCATCGCCCTGTGCTTCGTGGGCGGCTTCGGCGCCATGCTGATGCCTACCCTGGCCCTGAAGATCGCCATCCGCGTGCTGGCCGGTCTGGGCGTTGGCCTGATCCAGCCCCTGTCCGCCTCCCTCATCATCGACTGCTTCGACGGCCCCACCGCTCAGCAGATGATGGGCTTCCAGTCCGCCTGCGTGGGCCTGGGTGCCTCCCTGTTCTCCTACACCATGGCCGCCATCATGGTCTATGACTGGCACTTCGCCTATTTTGCGTATCTGTACTGCGTAGCTTTCTTCCTGCTGGTTCTGGTGGGCGTTCCCGCTTTCATCAACCAGGTTGGCAGCGAGCCCAAGGTCGAGGAAGGCCCCAAGGTCGAATCCTCCTCTGCTGGCAGCGTTGCCCGCAAGGCTCTCCCCGCCGCCGCGTTTGTCGGCTGCATCGCCCAGTTCATCTATGGCCTCGGCTACGGCGCGCTGGACAACTGCCTGTCCCTGGGTGCTGTTGAGGTGGGCATCGACACCACCACCGCCGCTGCCATCGCCTCTTGGGGCGGCATCGCCGCTCTGATCGGCGGCATCATCTTCGGCACCGTCGTCAAGTTCACCGGTATGAAGTGGATGGGCGCCATCTCCCTGGCCATCAACGTCGCTGGTCTCGTCATTGTTGGCATGACCTCTACCACCATGATGTGGTATGTGGGTGTGACAGTTATCAAGGTCGGCTTCTGCTGGTGGATGCCCTACGTGAACTTCCTGGTCACCGACGGCTGCGACGAGACCAACTCCGCCATGGCCACGGCCCTCGGCTTCGTGGGCAACTCCCTGGGTTCCTTCGTCTTCGGCTATGTGTTTGCCTTCATCGGCGGTCTCGTCGGTGGTCTGGGCCAGCATCAGGCGTTCCTGTATGGCGCTGTCATGGTCGCCATCGCCTTCGTGGTCGTCGCTGTCTACACCGCCGCCCACAAGGACAACAAGCAGACTGCTCAGGCTGCCTAATCAGTTCACCAGCCTTTTGCACCTCCTTAGAACCCCGGGCAGCCGGTCTCGGCCGACTGTCCGGGCGCAGGAGGCAGTCGCTTCCAGTTCAAGAGAATTTTAATTTGCAAGGAGGTTTCCTGCTATGAAACTGAACTTCGACCCCAAACCCATCATCGATGAGCGCACCCTGCTCGATCCCATCCCCACCGCTGACCCCAAGGACTTCCCCCACACCGATGAGGTGCCGGAGGGCTGCATCGTCCTGAAAGGCGTCAAGGACAACTGGGGCCACAAAGTTGACCTCAAGACCCATGTCATCTACGCCGAGCGGGACGGTCGTCAGCTGGAGCTGAACATCTTCATCCCCAAGGAGCACA
>JAJQAS010000168.1 GCA_021203685.1 Clostridiales bacterium
TCCGGTTGTCCTCCTGGTTGTTGCAGGCGAAGTGCTTGATGGTGGTGCCGCAGCCGCCGTTGCTTTGGACGCCCAGCGTGGTGGCCGCCGCCATTTTGCCGCTGAGCAGCGGGTCCTCGGAGTAATACTCAAAGTTGCGGCCGCAGAGGGGGTTGCGGTGGATGTTCATACCGGGGGCCAGCCACAGGGTCACGCCCATGCGTTTGACCTCATCGCCGACCATCTTCCCCAGCGCCTCGATGAGGGGCAGGTTCCAGGTCTGGGCCAGCATGGTGCCCACGGGGATGGCGGTGCAGTACTGGTAATACTTTGTGCCGCCCTCCACCTCTGCGCCATCGTAGAAAATGCCGTGCTCCAAGGCCGTCTCAAAGGGCATGGCCAGGGCCACGCCGTCCTTGGCGAAATAGAACTGGTTCAGGCGCAGACCCGCAGGCCCGTCGGCCAGCATGATGTTGGCCACGCCGTTTTCCAGGGCGCAGGAGCTGGTCTCGGCGGCGGAGCCGGGGACGCAGCTGCCGGGCAGGCCGAAGGTGGCGTTGTCCTGGCTGCGGCTGGGATCTCCGGCGGCCATCAGAATCAGCTGCTCCTCAGAAAGCCCGGCGGTGATGCGGGCGGCCTCGTCCTCCCCGTCCGGCTCGGTGTCGTAGTCCACCACCCGGGTGGGGACAGCGGACAGATCCCACAGAGAGACGGCAAACCCCTCGGTCTCCGCGCTCCTGCGGCTGGGGCAGGACAGCTCCTCCAGCTCGTCCATCAGAGGGCAGATGTTCACAGTCTTCTCCAGCACCTTCTCCGCCTCCAGCCGCAGCGCGGCCACGGGGGCGGATTCCCGCAGAGAGTGCCCTACAAAGACCACATAATCACCCGCCTCCAGCACCCAGGCGGCTGCCGCTTCGTCGTAGGAAGCCAGCTCCGCCGGGCCGAAGGAGAGGTTCACGGTCTCCGACGCGCCGGGGGCCAGCACAGCCGTCTTGCCGAAGGCCACCAGGCGGCGGTATTCCTTCTCCAGCCGTCCATCGGGGAGGGCGACGTAGCCCTGCACCACTTCCGCGCCGGGTTTGTCGCCGGTATTCGTCACCGCCACCGGCAGCGTGACGGAGCCGTCCGCATCGACTGCCGCCGCACCGGCTGTCATGGCAAAGGTGGTGTAGGAAAGCCCCTCGCCGAAGCCGTAGCGCACCGGCACGTCAAAGCTGTCGAAGTAGCGGTATCCCACGTAGATGCCCTCGGTATACGGCTCCTTCTCCACGTTGCCGTTGTTGTGGGAGAAGGTGGCGGAGTTGGGATAGTCCTCGTATTGGAACGCCCAGGTGTCGGTCAGCCTGCCGCTGGGGGTCACCCGGCCGGTCAGCACGTCCCCAATGGCGTTGCCGCCCTCCATGCCGGGCTGGGAGACGAGGAGCAGGGCCTCAATGTTGGCGAACTCGTCCAGGAAGGACAGGTCGATGACGCCCCCGGCGTTGACCAGCACGATGACGTGAGCGTAGAGCTTGCAGATGTCCGCCAGCAGTTCGTGCTCTTGCTGGCTGAGGTAGTAGTCCGCCCCTTCCGCGGAGCGGTCCAGGGCCTCACCCGCATTGCGGCGGATGACATAGACGGCGGTGTCGGCGTCGGCCTTGGTCGCCGGCGGGCAATCCGGCACGGCGAAGGGATAGAGAGAGTAAGCGTAAAAGAACTGCTGGGTCTTGGCCCGTTCCAGCACCGCCTGCTTCCAGACCTCTCTGGCATCGTTGTAAATTTTCACATAGGCATTCAGCCAGTCCTCGTTGACCAGGGGGAACCCGGCGTTTTTCAGCCCGTCCATGATGTTGACCTGGTACCGCTCGTTGACGTCGCCCGAGCCGGTGCCGCCCTTGACGGTGGCGTAAGCTCCCGCGCCGTAGAGCGCCAGCGGCGTGCCCTCCGCCAGGGGGAGGATCTGGTTTTTGTTGACAAGGAGCACGATGCCCTCCACCGCCGCCTGACGGGAAAGGGCCGCGTGGGGCGCCTCCCAGGGCTGCGGCTCCGGGGTGGGAACGCCGGGAAGGGGGAATTTTTTGATGGTTTTGCTCATGACGTGAATCCTCCATTCTGCTTTGAGCTCAATTGAAGTCCGGACGCATATACTGGTAAAAAAAGAGAGGGGTCTCGAAAGACCCCTCTCTTATGAAATGCTGAGTGAAAGCCTGAAAGCAACTAGGGGGGAGGCGCTGCTACATCAGGGGCCACTCACCACAGCTTGCTGAGAGAATCAGGCTTTGGCAGTAGACTTGTGAGCAACCGTGTACACCAGGATGATGGCAAAGGCACTGGCGATAAAGGCAGCGCCGAACAGGAAGCCCTGATGCTGGGTCAGGCCGCCCAGGACAGCACCCACAGCGGCGAAGACATAGGCGCAGACGAAGCTGCCGGCGGAGTTGCCCGCAAAGCCCATTGCGGTCGCCATGGCGGAGTTGGTCTCATCGGTGCCGTCATTGACGATGAAGTTCACATAAGGCATCCACCAGGAGAAGCCCAGGGAGGTGACGCACGCGCCGACAAACCACAGGGGGATGCTGGCCGTGGTACCAATGACAAGCATACCGCAGATATTCAAAATCAGCGCCACAGGGCCCATGTACTTCAGGGGGATGAGCTTCAGCACATAGCCGAAGATCAGGCCGCCGATCAGAGACGCAACGCCGCTGACGGTGCTGATGAAGGCGGCGGTGGTGGTGGAGATGCCCACTTCCACAGCGGCCAGGGACAGGCAGGCAGCCAACATGCCGTAGCCGATGGCGTAGATAAACTGGGAGACCATGCCCACATAGCTGGAGCCGGGGAGCTTTTTCGCTTCCTTGGGAGCCGCGCTGTCGTCCAGGCGCTTCTCCTCGCGGCCGATCTGATTGACGAAGGCGGGGACACCGGTGAGGACGATGAGGAAGAAAGCCACGCAGTACAGATATGCGCAGTAAGCGAAGTGCCAGTCATAGACCATGATGGCGGCCATGGTGCTGGAATAGATGGTGGCGCCCAGGCCCACGAAAGCGGACTGGATGCCCATCATGACGTTGGCGGTCTCGCCGTCGAAGCAGTCGATGATGAGGGAGGCGGACAGGGGCTGGATCAGGCCAACGCCCAGACCGGCCAGGCAGCGGATGGCGATCTTACCGATCAGGCTGGGAACCAGCATGGCGCCGAAGCCGCCAACGAAGCAGAGGGCGATGCCCAGCAGACACAGGTTCTTTTTGCCGATTTTGGTGGCTGCGGCGCCGCCGATGAAGTTGGCGATGATGCCGCCGATGGCGGGGAAGGTGGCGAAGCTCTGGAGCAGCCAGGTGGGCGCGTTGGGGAACTCGGTGGCCAGGTCGCCCAGCAGGCAGGCCGCGACGGAAACGCAGGCCAGCATGAAGGACAGGCACAGCACTGCAAACTGGAAATATTTCAGACGCAGGCCAGTGGGATAATTGGGATTATTCATAGCAATTCCTTTCTTTTCTGATGAAATGATGAGAAATACTTGACAGGACCTCTCTTTGGACGGAACATCTGCCAGACTTTTCCGGGAGGTTCCTGTCTTTTTATTTGCGGCTCCGCTGGCGGAAAGCTGCCAGCAGGACCGCGCTCCCCCCTAAATGAAAAACAAAATTACAGGTGCTCTTTCAGGAAGTTGTCAACGATGTCCAGCACGGTGTCGCTGTCAAAGCCCAGGCAGCCGTGGTTGGCGTCGTCCAGTTTGTAGAAGGTCATGTCCTTGCCCATTTCCTTCATCACCTTGTAGAGCTGGCAGCTCTGGTTGAAGGGGACCAGCATATCGTGACCGCCGTGGATGGTCAGCAGCGGAGGCGTGGGCTTGTCCTTGGAGAGGTAGTTCATGGGGATGGTGGCGTTGGCCAGCTCGGGGTTCTCCAGCACGTTCTTCTGGCCGATCTCGAAGCCCTCGGGGCTGTCGGCTTCCCAGTGGTTCTGGGAGCTGGGCCAGTAGTTCATCAGGGCGAACACGGTGGGGCCGTACACGTCTACGATGCACTTGACCTCGGCGCTGTACTCGCCGTAGAGGTCGGTGTCGGGGCCGTCGTTGCCGGTGAAGCCGGTCATCAGGGCAGTGTGTCCGCCGGAGGAGTCGCCAGCCACGGCCACGCGGTCGGGGTCGATCTGGAACTCAGCGGCGTTCTTGCGCATGAAGCGGATGGCGGTCTTGGCGTCCTGCATCTGGGCGGGGAAGGGAGCCACTTCGGAGGGGCGATACTGCACCACGGCGATGACGTAGCCCCGCTGGGCCAGACGGATGTGGCGGCCGATGTTGTCCCAGATCCACTGCTCATGGAAGGCAGAGCCCTGGACGTAGACCACGCAGGGCCACTTGTGGGGGGCTTCCGCGATCTCGCTGGCGACGTTGTGCTCCTTGGGGATGAAGATGTTCAGCTCCAGCTGACGACCGTCCCGCTCGGCATAGATGACATGGGTCTTGAGGTCGACCTTGTGGCCCCAGTTGTCCTTCACGCCCTTGAGGACGATGCAGCCCTCCGGCACCTCGTCGGTGTGCGGGAAGTCCTTGGGGTCAGCGGTAGGGATGGGGTCGAGCAGGGTACGCTGCTCGATGATCGGTTTGGGATCGAATACCATGACAAATTCCTCCTTAAAATAAAATATATCTTTCACGACCGCACGGCGGCAGTTACTTCGTTCCGAATGGCTCCGTCATTTCTTTATCAATATTGTACAAACTGTGCGAAATTTCAATCATCCTTTTTGTGCGCGATTTCATACCATTTTGTAACCTCCTAATTCGTTTGACTTTTCAATGGTGCGTTCAACGGGTATAATATCAGTGGGTAAAATACATTCTCTTAGGAGGTTCTGATTAAATGGCCTTGAATGGCTGGGCGAGCAGATTTTGTGCAAATCGAGGCGCGAAAACGCAGGAATCCTTTGTGGATTTCAAGTTTTTGCAACGAAGAGTTGCGCGAAATATGCCGTCCAGACGCCGGGAGTTATTGAATCAGAGGCTCCCTAACAGCCATTTAACGCCCAGTGTGTCTTGTGTGCCCTGTGCGAACCGGCTGGTTCAATCAGAAAAGAAACAGGAACTGCGGAACCGGAAAACCTGAAAGACGACAGCGCGGAACAGGGAGGCAGCACCGTGTCAACAGAAGAGAAAGACTATCAAAACAGTGTCCAGGCGTTCCTCGAAATCGACAGCGCGGCGCAGGTGTCCACGGACATCTACGCGACCTATGAGACGATCAATTTCCCCAAAATGTACCCGGCCTATATCGTCCTGCACCGGGAACATCCGGCACAGCCTTTCCCCCTGCACTGGCACGAAGCTGCGGAACTGATCTACACGCGGAATCAGGAGCTGTCCGTGGCGATCGACGGAAAAAATCACGTGGTCCACCCTGGAGAATTTATCCTCATCAGCAGCTATGCTCTCCACGCGGTGATCCCCTCTCCACACGTGGAGCACCAGGACGTGATGTCTGTCGCTTTTCAGCTCCAATACCTGGAGCGCATGTGGCCCAACATCCGCGACCTCGTCATCGACCGGGACGCGCCGGGCGCGTCGGAACAGGCCGTTTCGGATTTGAAACTGCTTTGCGAGCAGCTGCGTACCCAGATGGACATGGAGTACGAGAGCAATGTGCGGCATTTTGTCACCAATCAAATTCTTTTTATGATGTTGCAGGTGATCTACTCGGATTTTCTGGTGGGCGAACGCCGGACTCCTGTGCGGGAAAATGCGTCTGCCGGGACGATGGTGGAGGTGCTGGCCTATCTGGACGAGAATTACCGCAGCAATCTGACCACCCAAAGCGTGGCGGACCGGTTTGGATACTCAAGAGGATATTTCTGCCATATTTTCAAAAAGTTTTCCCACCAGACTTTTAAGCAGTACCTGACGGAACTGCGGCTGATCTCCGCAGTGGAGGATCTGCGGTCTACGAACCAGAGTGTGGAACAGGTGGGACTGGACAGTGGGTTCCCCGACGCAAAGAGTTTTTTCAGCTCCTTCAAAAAGAAATACGGGGTGACGCCCGCGCAGTTCCGCGCGCAGGTCAAACAGGCAAATCCGGACCTGTGACGCGGCTTCTTTTCTGCGCAGGCGCTTACAGCGCAAAAACCGGCACAGCGGTGGGTAACCCGACGCTGTACCGGCTCTTTTTTGTTCTGCCAGATGAATCGTTATTCCAGGGAAGAGTGGATGAAATGGCCCTGGATGGCCGGGCGCTGCCCCGGCAGTTGGCACCCTTTTCGCCCTGCAACATAGGATAAAATGTGCCCGGCCTCAACGGCCGGGCGCAAATTTCCGAACGGTTGGAGGTACTTTTTTATGGGATGCTGCAATAATGGCTGCGGCGGCGGGGGCTGCCTGTGGAATAGTCGCTAATACTGCTTTTTAATTAAAATTTCAGCCAAATGTTGAATTGGGGTTAGAAAATAGTTTGTTGCAGGGTCACACTTTGATTGGCGCGGCCTTAAGATTGGCGCGGCCTTAAACTTACATCGCGTCCTCCACCCCATCCGTCAAAAACACATACATCATCCCCAAAAACTCCCCCGTCTCCGGCCAACGCTCCAGCGGCCTTGCTGCTATCTCCACCATGTACGCCGGGTTCACCTTCCACGCCCGGCGGACCACAGTGCGCAGATTCCTCTCCACCGCCGTCCAGTCTTTGCCCACAGCTTCGCCCACCGGCATGTAAACTTGCCGCATTAGGGCGGTCAGGCGCATCGGGTCGTCCTGGATCAGCCGAAGGGCAAGGGTCAGTTCGTGCCATCCTACGTAGTTAGGGCAGATGCCCAGGCGGCACAGTTCAATCTCGGTTCTTTTCATGGATTTTACCTCCCTTGAATATTTCAGGGAGATAATAAACCATTTTCAACCTCTTTTGGGAATTTTCGACAAAACTAGTCACGGTTCGACAAAAGAAGTCATGATTCGACAAAATTCGACAAGCAACACAACCGCCGTGGTTTCCCGTGGCGGTTTCTGTTTAATCATCTTCATCGTGGGTCACGGATAAAGAAAGGGCTGTTGTCATACTTTACACGCAGCATCGCCAAAATCGGGCCGCTGCACTCTATCCCCATCACAAAAGTTTCCGGGTGGCCATCGAACTCCATTTCCGTTCCGTCCGGCAAACAAACTGTGACAGTGACGCTGCAACTCGGAGACAGGGAATGTAAAAACCGGAAGTCGCTGTTCTTTGTGGAGTTGTCATAGAGATAAATCAACGTAAAAGAATCATCGTCCGGGTTCCGAATCGGCCCAATATCCACAACATTGTTCACCTTGTGGCCGTCTACCAGCACTGCCACGTCGAAAGTGGAAACCGGCGCGGACACCCCCGCCTTTTTCAACACGGGGCACTCGGATAAACGGCTTGGCAAGCCATCACACGGGCACGTGGTAAACTCTTTTTTATGTGAGAAAATTGCCATTGTCTCGTTGCCTCCTTGACTTTTCGCTCATTGTGTGGTATAAAATAATTGAACCAGTTAATGGTTCATTGAATGAGCTGAATCTCTGCTAATTAGGCGGGGAGGCAGCTCATTTTTTATATCTCCGTACTCCTATCAGCTCGTTTTTTGTGATGGCTAAAATATCAAGGTCAATTTCATACCATCCCATGCGCTTATCAACAATTTTCCACAGTGTATCTAGCGAACAATCATAATCACCGAAGTTCAAAATGATACCGCCCGGATTTTCACTGATTTGTTTAATCCCGTGTCGAATAGCAGAGTTTGCCGCCTTTTCGGTAGATGTGCATTTCAAATCCCAGAACTTCCCGCGCCAGAGATAATCTGGCGTTTTTATTTTGTCCCGGTTTATATCCTGGAGCACATGAATGTCTCCGCCCAAATTGTCATGCAGCCATTGAGCGGTTGCAACTTCGTCTTTGAATTTGCCCTTGTCATAACCATCATCGAAGGTAATCGTGCCCTCTCCCGGTGTGGCGGTGCTTAGATATTCGTCCAGCACATCCTCCGGTTCGTTGCGCTGCGTCTGTGGCGTATTCGCGGCGGTTCGCGCTGTTGAAGTTTTCGATATGTCTTGTTTTGTGCTGGCTCGCCCCGCTGTTTCCCCGTTGCCCTTCACATACTTCTCATACCATTCCTGATACGTCATGGACGCCGGAACAGTCTCTTTCCTGCCCGTCGCGTCCACCTGTGCGCCCCGTGTCCCGGCCTCCATCAGCCGCTTGGACACCACCGGCGACACGAAGCACCGACAATTTGGGTGCATGGGGTTCATGTTCACCCCCGGCTGGGCTTCCTCCACCGGGAACTGCTTGCCGTCCAGCCCGCCGCAAACGCTGCACGTGCGGGTCTCCAGCAGGCAGATGAACTCGTATTTTTCATAGCCTGCATCCTTCATCGACTGCAATTTAGCCTGTCCGGTGATGTAGTTGCCCTCTGTGCGGATTAAGCGTGTAGCCCGGTATTTGGCCCCGCTGCCCGTTGCCACGGTGCGGGTGCTGCCGTCGGCCTCCACCTTCTTTGTGAATTGCACGTCTCCCATCTGCGCTGCCAGCTCCGCCGCCATGTCCGCGTAGTTGCCGCCGGTCATCAGGCCACGGGTGACGATGTCCCGGACGTTTTCCGCCAGCTGGGTGGTGTCCGCCCATATCCGGGTGGAGTAGTTGCCCGCCAGCGTGTCCACGTCCGGCGTCCAGTAGGCGTTGATGGCCGCCTCCACCCGGTCCCCGGAGAGCTGAGAAAAGGGGACGTTGCTGCCCCCATACTGGGAGAGGTCGAAGGTCGTCCGGTAATAGCCCAGATCGTACAGGTCTTTCAGGCGGCTTTCCGTGTAGGCCACGCTGTCGTTGCCGATGGCTTTTGCCTCGAAGTACACCTGGTCCCGCAGGGCCTCCAGCGCGGCAATGCGGTAGCCGTAGGCTGGGGCGTTGAGCTGGGTTATCAGCTCTTGCCGGAGGGCTTGGTCTGTGGTGCGCTCCAGCAGCTCCAGCAGCTCCTTCCGGGCTTCTTTGGTCTGCTGAACGCTCATCAACCGCGTGGCCTCCGCCACCGAAATGTGGCTGTTGCCGGTGAAGGTGGTGTAGATTTTCTTTATCTTCTCTTCTATCCGCTCCAGCGCCTCATCGTACAGGTGGGCCACCTTTTGGGCGGTGGCGCGGGTGCGCTTGTCGGCCAGCTGTTCCAGCTGTGCGCCGCGCTTTTCCCAGTAGGTCATTCGTCATTCTGGGGCAGCACGAACCCCACCGGCTTTTTCCTCTCCCCTTCCTGCTGAGACGCTTTTTCCGCGTCCGCGTCCTCGTCCTGTTGGGGGACGCCGAAAGTCTGCTGATAGGCGGCCTGTTTTTCCTGCTGCTGTTTTCGGACATTCTCCACAGCTTCAGCCGGGTCCCGGATGAACCATAGCTGAGACAGCAGCGTTTCATCGTCTACAATGCCCTGGAGACTGGTCACAAGCTGCACGATTTCCGTCTCATTGATGGGGGTGGACAGCGCGAACACCACGTCCACGTCAGAGGGGGAGACCTCCCTCATGGTGCCCATGGTAGTCAGCCAGCGGTTGTAAAGCGCCAGCCGCTCTTTCAGCCCCCGCTCCATGCGCCGCATTTTGTTCTTCACCAGCAGATTCATGGTCAGCAGCTTCAGCTTCAGCTTCAGCGCCTGGCCGCTGGAATTGCCCGCAAAACTCTCATCGGACATGTCCACGGTCAGGGTCATTTTGTGCATCTCCCGCACCGCCGCGTCTGCCAGCACCTGGACGGAGGATTCATCGAAGGTCTTTTGGATGTACTCCACCTTTGCATCCAGCGGCGCGCCGTCGATGAACTTGTTTTTCAGCATCTGTTCCTCGTCGCCCTCCCGAAGGGACATCCCGAAGAACACCAGCAGGGCATCCACAAACTTTTTCTTGTCGGTGAATCGGTTGGACATCAGGTCGTCATAGGCGTCGATGAGGCTGATAATTTGCTCAAAGTCGCCCTGCCGCTCGTCGTTGTTTTCGTAGGCGATGACCGGGACCTCTCCAAAGAAATGTTCCCGCGTCTCGTTCACCTGATGGAACACCGCTGTTTTCAGGTCGGTGGAGGTGTAGTCCTTTTCCGTGTGGTCAGTGTAAACGGTGAGGAAATAATACTTTTCCCGCGTCACCTTTTCCCGGCGCTCCCACACCAGAGCAAAGAGCTTGTTGTGCTCCACCGTGGAATCCTCCACCAGCACGCCACACCGGGGGTCGATGTAGGCGCTGCGGGGTTCCGGCTCGTCCTCGCTGGAGGCATAACACAGTTCCAGGCACTCCCCGAACACGCCCATGCCCTTGCCTACCCGGCTGTCCACCTCACTGATCCGCTGGTTGTCGTAGCAGTTCAGCAGCGGTTTCAGGTCGATTTTCGGGCCGCTCTCCATGTCGTGGGTGTCGTTGGCGTCGTATTTCACCGGGTCGCCCAGGTAGTAGCCCAGGGTGATGTCCACCACGTATTTTGCATAGTTGACCGCCACCCGCACCTCGTCCGGCTCCGGCTGGCCCTTTCGCAAATTGTCATGGTCGCCCCGGTAGTACCGATGGAGGCGGTCAAACCGCCCATTGGCCCGCTCCGCCTGTTCCACCACGTAGCGGAGGACTTCCGGGCGGATATTTTCAATGTCGGGGACTTCCTCCCGGTCAATGTAGAGGATCATGTTTTGCTCGCCTCCTTGCGCCGCGCCACGATTTTGTCGTAGTTGGGCGGGATTCTGATAACGTTCCAGTCGCACTCCACCGGAACACGGCCATAAAAAATGACCCACAGGGGGTCAAGTTGTTTCATCATTTCCTCATAGCCTGCAAGGAAAAGCCGCTTGCTCTCCTTGTCTGCCTGGGTGCCCACGCTGGACACCGCCACGATGCCGCCCACCGGCTCCCCGTCAAAGCACCACGAATAACTGTCCGGCGTGCTCCACGAAATGGTGGGATACACGGTCAGGCCGTGGAGTTGCCAGTAGGCCGCGCACCAATGTTTGCGGTAGTGGTTATAAATCTGCATAGCCACCGGCATGTCGGTGTAAGTGCTGAAATCCGGCGAGCACACCGCCCGGAACCGCTGCAAGATGGGGATGTACCGGTCAGGCGTGTTCCACAGCCGGGCAAATCTATAATCGTCCACGAAACAGTGGAGGTTCTTCCCCTCCGGCTGGTGCTCTGTCATGGCGTCGCTGATGGGGAGAAAGTCGCCCTCCGGGTAGTCCGTCACCGGCTCAATGGGCGGGATGTCGTAGGGGCCTACGCCGGGGAAAAGGGCTTTGTTCAGGTTTTCAAAGTTGAGCATAGCTTAAAACAGCGGCACATCATCGTCGCTGGACTTGCGAGACTTCCGGGATTTGGGCAGCTTGGCAAGCTCGTTTTGCAGCCGCTTCACCTCGTCGTTCCACTGATAAAAAAGCTCCCTTGTGGCCTTTGTCCCGCCATATTTCACGCTGCCAAAGATGTGGGCCTGTCGCTCTGCCCATTTCAGTTCTTCTTCCAGCCCGGCACGTTTTGATGCAATACCGCTTCCGCCTCTTCCTCCCATGTTCAAAACCTCCCAAATAAAAATGCCGCAAAGCATCTTTCAATGCTCTACGGCATAGCAAGCGCCCGGATTTGCACCGGAACCACAGCCTTGGCTGCGTTCTCCTCGGCTTAAACTACCGCCTGCTATGTCTATTGTACCAGATATTTTCCACCCGCTCAACCATTTTCTTTTCTTCGGTTGTGAGGTTTGCATACCCTTTTGCACTGTCATTTTCTTTATGGAAATAGCCGTGGTGGGTATGCGGCTTTGTGTCGTCATGCTTGTGGTCTAGGTCTATTGTTTTGACCCGTTTGTTGTCTTTGTCCATGTACACGATGGACTTCAACTCGTCCCCTCCAACGGTCACATAGACCCGCCCGGAGGTCATCGTCTCCATAAGCGTTTCAGAATCACGGCTGTTCTTTGTCACAAACTTGATGTTGCCGGACTTCAAAACCGCATGATATTGTGACCCGTAAGCGTTCCCTTTGTCGCTCACGCCGCTGCTGGAACCTCTGCCGCCCATTTATAACACCTTGCGTAAATTCTTGAGTAAGCCATAACAAGTTCTTACGTTATCGTCTTATGTTCTTACAATCCCCGTGGCCGCCGCTTCACGCTGACCACCTGGCGGCCCAATATCGTACTCACGAAGTACCGCATGGCGTCCATGCAGTGATCGTTGGCCTTTATCGGCTTGTCCAGCCCCTGTTGGCTGGCCTTTTCGTCCCAGACATACGCCTGGAACTCCTCCAGCGTGTGGGTGCAGTCACGGTGGAACAGCAGTTCTCCGGCTCCAATCCGGTGCGCCGTCACCCGGATGCCGTCCAGCACGTCGTTATCTGCCGCCTGCACCGCCCAGCCACGCTGGCGCAGCTCCGCGATGAACGAAGCCGCCGACGGGTCCACCACAACGGCGCGGGGGTTGTCCTCTCCCAGCCATGTTTTCAGGTCGTCGGCAAACTCGCTGTCGGTCTTTTGGCGGCGTTTGTCCCGTCCTGAATAATAATACTCCCGGACGCACACCCACCGCTCAGCGCCGCGTATACGCCGCCACAGCAGGAATACCGTGGGGTTCTGGGTGCCGTAGTCACAGGAGACGTAGCAATCACCGGCCAGGTCGGGGAGGGTGTCCACCACGTTGTTTGCGGCTGAAAACATATCGTAAATGCGGCCCTGCGCCGCCACCCACAGCCCCAGAATATAGCGGTCACGGAAAACGCCTTGATACATGGTTTCGGCCTTTGCAAGCTGTTCTGGGGTCATGGTCGGGTTATCTCCCATCAGGAAATGAATGTGAAGCGCGTCGTGCTTCTCCGGCTGACCCTCCCTGACCCATTCCTGATAAAACCAGTGTCCCGGACCCTCCGGGTTGCAGTTGAACCAGAGTTTGGCCTGTGGCTCGCTGAGTGTTCGGGCGATGGCCTGATCCACGAAAGAACGGGGCATAAGCGCCACCTCGTCGAACAGCACACCGGCCAGTGTGATGCCCTGGATGAGGGCATAAGAGGATTCGTCCTTGCCGCCGAAGATGTAAAAGCGGTTTTCCCGGCCCAGGCCGCGAACCATAAGCACGTGGTCCGCCCGGCGGTAGGTCAGGGAGAAATACGCCTGCAAGTCCGCCTGTTCCTGTGCGGGTCGGACGATGTTCCGCTCCGCGCTGGCCACGGTCTTGCCGCAGATGCCGAAGTTGCACCCGTTGAAGTTGCGCATGGCCCACAAGACGAAGGCCGTCAGCATACAGACGGTCTTGCCGCTTCTGACTGCCCCGTCGCAGATGATGGCTTTATATTTGTCCCGCGTGGAGGGCATAAAAGCCCACTTCAACACGGTTTTTTGTTTGGGGGAGAGTTCGGAAAGGGTCATTCAGATTCTTCCTTTTC
>JAJQAS010000001.1 GCA_021203685.1 Clostridiales bacterium
TGACACACCCGCAGCCCTGTATGCTGCCGTTTTTCAGCTCCTTGGTGCTCACGTCGATCTCCCGCCCGCAGTCGCAGCGGCACCGCCAGACGGCGTAGCGGTTCTTCCTCTCGCCGGTGTCGGCCTCTACGGTCAGCATCCCGAACCTTCTGCCGGGGGTTATCTTGTCGATTTTTCCTGTCTTTGACATCTGTCCTTCACCTCTTTCGGCCAGTGGTTATTCTTCCTTCTTTTTTGCTGTCCACAGGCGGGAACAAATGCGGAGGACCTTGTTTGGACTTTGACCGTTTTTCTGGTCGAAGGTGTCCTGCCCGGCTTCCTCCTGCGAGGCCAGGCATTCGGTGGCTGCCTGTTGGATATTGGTGGTCACGTCTGCCGCCTCAGGGCGGGAGGGAGTCTCCTGCGGATCCGCCGACTCGTTCAGAGCCTTCAGCGAGTCCAGATACTGCCGGGCGGCGGCATCCGCGTCCTCAAAGATGTGGTTCAGGCTCAGCGCCGCCTCCGCGATGGAACCGACCTTCTCCATGCGCAGGATCTTGTCCTCCAGCTGGCGGCGAAGCTGCTCGTTCTCCGCCCGGAGTGCGCGTTCCTCCTGCTGGAGCGCGTAGATGATCTCGATGAGCTCTGTGCGGTTCATGCTTCGTAGTTCTTTGTCCGCCATGGTCACACCTCACTTGAACACGGCTGACCATACAATAGAGACTGAAAGCACAACGAATCACAGCCACCTTTCAATAGTCAGCGGTTATAATAATGCCTAAATGGGGAAGACTGTTTGCGTGGCAGCGCTGCCGCTGCTGTTTCGGGTGTCTTGCATCCGGGGGTGCTCTTTAAGTGTTCCACTAAAAGAGTAGTGATTCTGTATGGATATGCCAATGTTTGTAAAGGCAAATCTTTATACTGTACCATTTTACTCCATTCTGTTAATGATGTCAATCAGCATTTTGACGATTTGACTGAAAAAGCCGGGAAAATGCCAAACAAAATCTTCCAGCATCGGAAACCAAAAAATAGAAAACGAACCGTCAATGGTCAAAATCATGGTCATGGCTATGACCACGCATACACCGTTCAGTTTGGGCGTGTTGATTTCCCTTGCGTGGAAAACGGTGTGGACGTCAAATCCCTCAGCGAAATCATGGGGCATTCTGATGTGAAGATTACCTTGCAGCGCTATGTCCATCCCTCCATGGAAACCAAAAAGGCGCAAGTAAACAAGCTGCCGTTCCTTATTACCGATGGTCGAATTAGTGGTCAGGAAAAAGAGAGAATTGCCTGAAATTACAACGTTTATCGGCTCTGTTTTCTTTTAGTGGAACACTTAAAGAGTAGGTAATCAAAAAAATGAAGGCGTCTGTGGGTTATCATCGGCTCTTGCCGAAACCCAGAGGCTTTTTTATTTTTCAAACTCTTGTTATTTCTTGATGCCTTATTTTAATTGTAAAGACTGCTATGCCAGACCGGCAAAGATGTCGCCAGAGCGAGGGGAGCAAACGTGATCTGCGTTCATCCTGTCCCCCCGCTGCGTTTTGTGGTATACTAAAACAGAGAGAGAAGCGCAGAAAAAAACCACTCCACATCGGTTATCACGATGGGGAGTGGGCATGTTGGGGCATTCCGGGCAGAGGTTCTATGAATTTTTGATTCTGCGCCATCCCCACATTTCATTCCATGCGTTTACGACAAAATTTTCTGTTGGGGTGACACGAATGAAAATAAAATTGCAGCAGGTTATCGACGCCGTGGTACGATTACCAGAGAGAATCCTATGCGCCAGTATGAGTGTAAATGTACTCTGTGCAGATCAAAACGGCAGGTAGCGTTTTGGGAAGCGCTCCATTCATTCGTTATGGCATTGCGAGAATCATTGATAAGGGAGCGAACACACAATGACCAGTATAGAAGAAATTATAATGAACCGGCGGTCCGTCAGAAAATTCAATGACAAGCCGATAACAGACGATGAATTGTCTGCCATCGTTGAAGCAGGCAGATGGGCACCTACGGGCGGCAACTGCCAAACAGTACACTTCCTTGTGATCACAAATAAGTGCGTTCTCACAACGCTTCGACAGCGTGTGAAAGAAGCTTTTTCGGGGATGGAACTTTCCGATGAGCAGTACATCAGCATCCAGAATTCCATCAAGCTGGCAAGGCACGGAAGTTATGTGTATGATTATAATGCTCCTGTGCTTGTCGTAGTAGCGAACAGATATGGCTATCCCAATGCTATAGCGGATTCTTCCTGCGCCCTACAAAATATGATGCTCACAGCAGAAGCTATGGGTATCGGCTCCTGCTGGATAAACCAACTGCACTGGCTTGATGAAAACCAGCTCATCAGGGAGTGTCTTGAGCCGCTGGGACTTGGTTCAGATGAAACGATATGCGGAGCAGTTGCTCTTGGCAATTACGATGGGACACACACACGAAAGCCGAGAACTGGCATGAAGGTGGATTTCGTAAAGTAGATGCCTTGAAGTGAAAGATGTCGTGTCGTTTGAGTAGTAACAACCCATCTACAAAACGGATGCGCCGTGAGGCACGGCTTGGTGGAAGATATGCTCTCCAAAGAAAAAAGCCCCGGCAGGTCGCCACAATTTCTGTGACAACCTACCGGGTTCCAATTACCTGTTCGGATTACGCTGCTCCTGCTGCCTGCGGTGTTCCTGTTCTTCATGCTCTTGCTCCACCCCCAAAATCGCTCCAGCAATCCTTTTTGGATTTCAAGTTTTTTCAACGAAGTTATGGCGAAAATTTTCCGCAAGACGCCGAAGCTCTAATTGTGCGGTGTTGCCTAAAGAAAATCCAACCGGGAGGCCACATATGAAACACTATCTCACCAGCGGGGAGTTCGCCCGGCTGCGGGGGGTCAACGTCAACTCTCTGCTCTACTACGAAAAACTGGGCATTTTGCGGCCCGCCCATGTGGACCCCGCCAGCAAATACCGCTACTACGCGCCGGAGCAGCTGTCCACCCTGGACATCATTCTGCTGTGCATCGACCTGGACATCCCCCTGAAGGAGCTGAAGCAGTACCAGGACGAAACCGCCTACTGGCAGAAAAAGCTGCTGGAGGACGGCAGGCGCAGGACGGAGGAGAAGATCCGCAAAATGCAGACTGACCTGCGGAAGATCGAGTACTCTCTGCAATGCCAGGTGGAGCAGGACAGCTACGCCGCCTGCCAGGGCATCTATCAGCGCGAAATTGCCCCCCGCTTTTTCATCGTGGAGGAATACGTGGGCGCACTGGCAAACATCACCCAGTTTGGCCGTATCTCCACCGGCCTGTTCGACTACGCGGAGAGCCGGGGGCTTTCCACCCTCCTGCCCACGGGGTTTATGTTCCTCTTTGACAGCGAGGCAGTCCGGCAGTTCCTGTTTTACGAGGTGCTGCCCCCGGAACAGACCGATGAAAAGGTCATCCGACTGCCCGGGGGGACCTGGTCCTGCCTGCAAATGGAGTTCGACCCGGAGCTGGACCACATCCCGTTTTTGGAGCAGCATTTCGGCGTCTCTGACCGGCGCATCGCCATCTTCTCCAACCTGACCCGGGACCGGCTGAAATTCAACAGCCGGTACAACGAGATCCAGGTGCTGGACGGGTATGCAATACCGGACGGCGGGAAGTGACCCGCCGCCCGGTGTGGGAGTTGGTGTTGGGGTTTAGATGTTTTTTGCTGGTATTTTGTGTAGGGACGGTCCTCGGCTGCCCGGAAAAGGACGCGGAACCTGCGGGCGGCCAAGGGCCGCTCCTACAGGTGTGTGGTAACAGTTTCCTGTAACGTTATTGAGGGGATTGCCCACACATATCAGCCGACTGTTCCCCTCTCCGCCGGGAAAATCACCTTCCAGTTCCGTTTCAGCAGCACAATGGAGATGAGACACGCCACCCCATCGGTCAGCGGCCCCGCCCAGAGGGTGCCCATCACGCCCATGAAGCGGGAGAGAACGATCATCGCCAGAGGCACCAGGAAGATCTGCTTGGAGAAGGTATTGACAGAGGCCAGCACCGGTTTTCCCACGGACTGGAAGAAAATGCTGGTGCAGTATTGCAGCCCGTTGGCCACCACCAGCATCAGGAAGATGCGCATACACAGCACGGCAAACTCGTTGTAAAGCTCGGTCTCCGACCCGAAGAGGGAGACCAACGCCATGGGGCAGAGCTGGAAGGCCGCCGTCGCCAGCGCCATGAACACGGTGCCGGTGACCACCGTGAACCAGAAGGTGGATTTGGTGCGGTCATACTTGCCCGCGCCGTAGTTGTAGCCCATGATGGGCTGGGAGCCGCTGGAGACGCCCTGTACCACGTTGACGGCCACGTTGCTGAGCTTGATGGTGATGCCCATGGCGGCCACGGTGATGTCCGCCCCGTACTTGGACAGCGCCCCGTAGACCGCCAGCATATTGTTGGACACGGCGGCGATGAGCGCAAACGAGAGCTGCAAAATGCAGCTGGACACCCCCAGCCCGGCGATGCTTTTGATGATGGAGAAGTTGGGGCGGAAGTACTTCTTTCGGATCGAGACGTTTTTGAACCGGGGGAGGTAGGCCAGGATCCACACCACGTTGATGGTCTGCCCGATGACGGTGGCGATGGCTGCCCCCCGCACCCCCCAGCCGAAGCCGATGCAGAACAGGGCGTCCAGCACGATGTTGGAGCCGCAGGCCACCAGCAGGCCCACCATGCCGTAGGTGGCGCCCCCGTCCACCCGGACGGCGGCGGTGACCGGGTTGAGAATGGCCATCAGGGGGAAGCCCAAGGCGATGATGGAGCCGTAGGCCATGGCGTAGGGGAGGGAGGTCTCCGTGGCCCCGAACAGCCAGCAGATGGGCTCCAGGAACACCAGGGAGAACACTCCAAAGAGCAGTCCCACCACCAGCGCCACGGCGAAGGTGTTGCACACGCCGGTGGAGGCGTTTTCCTGGTGGCCCTTGCCCTGCTGGAGACTGGTATAGGCGGCGCAGCCGTCCCCCCAGAGGGTGGCGATGCCCAGCATGATGATCATCAGGGGGTTGATGATGTTGGTGGCAGTGTTGCCCAGGTAGCCCACCGTCTGGCCGATGAAGATCTGGTCCACGATGTTGTAGAGGGCGTTGACCACCAGCGCCACCGTGGCGGGGATGGCGTAGTGGGGGATGAGCTTGCTCAGCGGCTCCGTTCCCAGGGGATTTTGCACGACGGCTGTCCGTTCGCTCATGGCGTTCCCTCCTCGACCTGCCGGTAGACCTGCTCGATGAGAGCGGCGGCGCCGTCCTCCCCCAGCAGCCCCGTGTTCAGGCACAGGTGGTAGTTGCTGGCGTCCCGCCACTCGGTCTCGTGGAACCGGCGGTAGAACCGCTCCCGGCCCCGGTCGGCCTTCTGGAGGAATGACTGCACCTCCTGGGGGGCTTTCCCATACACGGTGACCGCCCGCCGACACCGGTCATCGAAGTCTGCGGAGAGGAAGACCTTCAAACAGGGGAACTCTTTCTCCAGCACCTTGTCGGCGCAGCGGCCCACGATGACGCAGCTGCCCTTCCGGGCGCAGTCTTTGATGACGTCGGCCTCCGCCTTGTAGATTTTGACCGTCATGGCCACGTCAAAGAGGAAGGAGTTGGACAGGTGCTGCTCGTTCTGCCGGATAAAGTCCGGGCTTAGCTCGCTGACCTGGGCCGCTTTGTCGATGATGCTGCCGTCGTAGCAGGGGATACCCAGCCGCTGGGCCAAGAGGTGGCCGATCTTTCCGCCGCCGCTGCTGTATTGATGGCAGATCGTGATGATCCTGTGCTTCATAACGTTGCCTCGCTTTCGTTTTTTTGCCGGCCAGAG
The DNA here is from genome assembly GCA_021203685.1 of Clostridiales bacterium. Taxonomy (GTDB): domain Bacteria; phylum Bacillota; class Clostridia; order Oscillospirales; family Oscillospiraceae; genus Onthomonas. Next base: position 5,813 of record JAJQAS010000001.1, read on the forward strand.
GCCAGCGTTCCTATTCTAAACTCCACCATAATAATGGAGTCAAGAGGGGAAACGAAAAAATACGAGTGCAAAGCAAAGCCCCCTCGCCGTCCCGAAGGGGGCGAGGGGGTATAAACCAATACGTCCTTAGCGTGCGGCGGCGACAAACGCCCGAAAAATCCTCCGGCTGTTCTCGTCCGTCCGGTGGGAGAACTCCGGGTGCCACTGCACCCCCCAGACGAAGGGCTTCCCCGGCAGGTAAACCGCCTCCACCAGCCCGTCCGGGGCCAGGGCCATGGGCCGCAGACAGGGGGACAGCGTCTCCACCGCCTGATGGTGGTAGCTGTTCACCGGCAGCTCCTCCGCACCCAGCAGCTGGCGCAGCGGCGTTTCCGGCAGCAGCGTGACCCGGTGGACGGGCCGCTCGTAGTGGGGGCCAGTCTGGTGGTGCTCCACCGCCGAGGGCCGCTGGGTGGGCAGGTCCTGGTATAGCGTGCCGCCCAGGGCGGCGTTCAGCAGCTGTATCCCCCGGCAAATGCCCAGCAGCGGCCTGTCCGCCGCAAGCACCAGGGGCAGCAGCGTTGTCTCCATCCGGTCTCGCGCCGGGCAGCATTCGCCGCACTGGGGCAGTCGTTCCGCCCCGTACACCGCCGGGTCGATGTCGTGGCCGCCGGTGAAGAGGAACCCGTCGCACTGTTCCACCAGCCGGACCAGCACCGCCGAGTCGTCGGTCAGAGGCAGCATCACCGGCACGCCGCCTGCCTCCAGCACGCCCTCCATGTAGCCGGGCAACATCCAATAGCTCTCCCGCTCCCGGTCCACCAGGGGGAGCACACCAATGATGGGCATAGAAACCTTCCTTTCCTCAAAAAAAGCGGCAGGGGACACAGTTGTCCTCCTGCCGCGCCGTTGTCGCAGATGGGTGTTTGGTTGGTTGCGGAGCTGCTGTTGCCAGAGCAACGCAACAGTCTTGCCCTTTGGGGGGCAATGACAGGATACCACAGTTTTGGGGGAAACGCAATCAAAAAACAATGCACCGCTCACCGCTGCACCGCCAGCCGGTACAGCTCCTTCTTCTGGAACCCGGTCTCTGCCGCCACCTGCCGGGCGGCCTCTTTCATGGGGAGCTGCTGCTCCTGGTAGAGGGTACAGACCCGCTCCACCGCCTGCTCCAGGGTCAGGGCGGGGCCTTCCTCCACGGGGGCAGCCCCTTCCACCACCAGCACGAACTCCCCTCTGGGGGGCTGCTCCCGGTAGCGCTCCAGCGCCTGCCCCAGGGTGGTGCGGATGACCTCCTCGTGGAGTTTGGTCAGCTCCCGGCAGAGGGCCACCCGCCGGTCCGGGCCGAAGGTTGCCGCCAGGTCGGACAGGGTGGCCACCAACTTGTGGGGAGCCTCGTAAAAAATCATCGTCCGTGTCTCGCCTCGGAGGGAATCCAGATGGTCGCGCCGGTTCTTTTTGTTCATGGCGAGAAAGCCCTCGAAGGTGAACCGCCCGGTGGGCAGGCCGGAGGCCGCCAGCGCCGTCACCAGGGCGCAGGGGCCGGGGAGGGACACCACCGTTACCCCTGCCTCCACGCAGAGGGCCACCAGCTCCTCGCCGGGGTCACTGATAGCGGGGGTACCCGCGTCCGTGACCAGGGCGCAGTTCTCCCCGGCCAGCAGCCGCTGGAGGATCTGGGGGCCGCTGGTCTCGGTGTTGTGGCGGTAGTAGCTGACCATGGGCTTTTTCAGCCCCAGATGGTTCAAAATTTTGACGGATACCCGGGTATCCTCCGCAGCGATGAAGTCCGCCGCCGCCAACGTCTCCGCCGCCCGGGGGGAGATGTCCCCCAGGTTGCCGATGGGGGTGGGGACGAGATAGAGTGTGCCTGCCATAAAATCACCCTTTCGCATTATGAGCTATTAGCTGTTGGCTGTTAGCTTTTAGCTAGGCACTACCAGTCTGAAGCAAACAGCCAAAAAGGAAACTGAGGGCTAAACCACCCGCTTGTAAGGGAACCCCAATGGTAAGCGTAACACATAATGCCAAGAACTACAAAGCTAAAGGCTAATAGCCAACAGCTCACTTCACATTGCTAATTGCACATTAGAATAACCGGTTCGACCCGCAGCCCCGGCTTCCCCTGCCGCACCGCCTCCACCAGCGCCAGCTTGGGAGGGCTCTCCAGCCGGTGCTGCACCAGCTGCAGACGCTTGGGTTCCAAATCATTTTCCCGCAGGGCCAGCAGCAGGTCGGTGAGCCGCTCCGCCCGGCACACCAGGGCGAACCGCCCGCCGGTTTTCAGCCGGGGAGCCGCCGCCCGGCACAGGTCGGCCAGGGTACAGCTCACCTCGCTGCGGGCGGCGGCGCTGCGCCGGGAGGCCAGCACGCCGGCACCCAGGGGGAAATAGGGCGGGTTGGAGACGATGAGGTCGTAATGCCCCCGGGAGAACCACCCCGGCTCCCGCAGATCCGCCGTGAGGACTTCCCCAGTCAGGCCGTTTTCCGCCAGGTTCCGCCGGGCCAGGGCCGCGGCGGCGGGGTCGATGTCGATGCCGTCCAGCGTCAGCTCCGGTTCCCGCTGGGCCAGCAGCAGGGCCAGCACCCCCACGCCACAGCCCAGGTCCAGCACCCGCATCCCCCGGCGAAGGGTGGCGAACCGGGCCAGCTGCACCGAGTCCGTGCCCAGCAGGGGGAAGGGCGTCGTCCTGCCGGAAGGTGTAGGGGCCAATTTGTTCCAGCCGCTCCATCAACATCCCCCCATTCCAATGCTGTTTCCATTATGCCACAGGTCTTGAAAATTAGCAATCCTCTTCCCAGAACAGCTCGTCCAGCGTCTTGTCCAGCGCCTTACAGATGGCGATGCACAGCCGGATGGTGGGGTTGTAGGAGCCTTTTTCGATACCATTGATGGTCTGGCGGGAGACGCCCACGGCATCCGCCAGGGCCTGCTGAGAGAGATCCTTGGCTGCCCGTGCCGCCTTGAGGCGCAGGTTCTTCATACCTCGTCCTCCTCCCGGTCCCGGCGGAGCAGCGCCCGCACGCCGAAGGCGATGAGGACGGCGACCAGCAGCAGCCCGCAGAGCAGGTTGGCTGTCCGCGCAGAGGTGTTTTGGGTGTTGCACAAGGCACAGACCAGATTGACCGCCGCGATGACGGCGGTGACGATGACCCACCGCCGGGGGTTGTCGTTCAGGCCCATGTAGGCGTCCAGCACAATGCAGCTGACCGCGTAGACCAAAATCCCCAGCAGCGCTCCGGCGAAGAGAAAGAGGGGAGAGGTGGAAATTTCCACGTCAAAGAGGTTCAAAACCCACCCCAACAGCAGATACACAACCATCGTCCCGAAGGCGTTGCGGAAAGCCACCCCCTGGGCGGCTTTTTGCCGCTCGTCGTACTCGCTGCGGACGCGCCACTTGCCCAGCCAAATGCGCCGGATGAGCAGGAACACGAGCAGCGTCACGGCAATTCCCGCCGCGAATCCCAGTGCATGATACAAATTCACGTTCATCTCGATTCCATCCTTATCACGGGTCAGTTTTATTCCTCGTCCTCGGTCTGGCCCCGGTGCAGCAGCGTCCGCACGCCAAACGCGACCAGCACGACGGCCAGCAGCGCGGCAGTGAACACGTTTGCCGCCGCCTCATCGAAGTCGGGGGCATAGGCGGCGATGCCCACCAGTTGGATGACCAGCAGCACGGCGCTGGAGATGACCCACTTTTTGGGGTCGTCGTTCAGGCCGATGTAGGCGTCCAGCACAATGCAGCTGACCAGGAACACCGCCAGCGCCAGGAACAGCCCCACAAAGGACAGCACATACAGCGGCGGGTTCCAGATGTCCAGCAGTTGGAGCAGGGCCAGGTAGCCCACCACCGCCCAAAAAGCGTTGCGGTAGGCCACGCCCCGGGCGGCCTGCTGCCGCTCGTCGTAGTCGCCGCCGACCTCCAGGCGGAACTTACCTTTTGTGATACGGTTGCTGAGGGCGGCTACGGCCAGAAGCACCACGATTCCAGCCAACGCGCCAAAAAATGCCAGGTTATACATTATCGTCGTCCTCCTTGACAAAATACGGTGTTGCGGAAGGGGAAAGGGGTCGCTTCCTAGGATGGCTATAGTATACCGTACACCCGTCACTTTGTCAAGTATATACGACAAAATATTTTTGTAAGATTACAGTTTGTCGGTTGTAAAGCGGAACAGTGACAAGTTTTCCTCTGCAAAAAACCGCTGGAACACGGATGGCCCATGCTCCAGCGGTTTTGATTCTAAAGTGTTCTATTGGCTCAGCACAGCTTCGCTCCGGCGGGGATTTTGTCGTCCACCATCAGCAGGTTCAGCTTTTCCTCGCCGTACTCGGTGTGGACGGCGGAAATAAGCATCCCGTTGGACTCGAAGCCCATCATCTTCCTGGGGGGCAGGTTGACGATGGCCACCAGCGTCTTGCCCACCAGCTCCTCGGGCTTGTACCAGGCGGCGATGCCGGACAAAATCTGACGGTCGGCGCCGGTGCCGTCGTCCAGGGTGAAGCGCAGCAGCTTCTTGGACTTCTTCACGGCCTGGCAGTCCTTGACCTTGACGGCCCGGAAGTCGCTCTTCTCGAAGGTGGCGAAGTCCACCTTCTCCTCGGACTGCGGCTCCACCTCCAGGGCGGGGAGGGCGGCTTTGGCCTCGGTGGCCTTCTTCTCGGCCTCGATGGCGGCCAGCTCGCCCAGCTCCTTTTTCAGGTCGATGCGGGGGAACAGGTTCTCGCCCTTGGTGACGGTGGCGTCGGGGGCCAGCAGGCCCCACTGAGCGGCGCTGTCCCAGTCGGTGCGGTTCGCGCCGATCTGGGCGAAAATTTTCTCCGCCGTGTCGGGCATGAAGGGGGTCAGCAAAATGGAGCAGATGCGGATGGTCTCCAGCAGGTTGTACATGACCCGGGCCAGGCGGGGTTTGGTGTCCTCGCTGCGGGCCAGCACCCAGGGGGCGTTTTCGTCGATATACTTGTTGGCCCGGTCGATGACCTTGAAAATCTCGATGAGGGCGGTCTGGAAGGTGTACGTCTCCATCAGGCCCTCGTACTTCTCCCGAAGGGCGGAGGCCATGGAAATCAGCTCGGCGTCCTTCTCCTCGTCCGCAGCCTGCTCTGCGGGCAGCTTGCCGCCGAAGTATTTGCCCACCATGGCGGTGGTGCGGCTGACCAGGTTGCCCAGGTCGTTGGCCAGGTCGATATTGATGCGGTTGATGAGCAGCTCGTTGGAGAAGTTGCCGTCGCTGCCGAAGGGGAACTCCCGCATCAGGTAGTACCGCAGGGCGTCCACGCCGTAGCGCTGGGCCAGCACCACCGGGTCCACCACGTTGACAGTGGTGTTCTCCTTGCTCTTGGAGATTTTGCCGCCGTCCAGCAGCAACCAGCCGTGGCCGTAGACCTTTTTGGGCAGGGGCAGGTCCAGGGCCATCAGCAGGGCGGGCCAGATGATGGAGTGGAACCGGACGATCTCCTTGCCGATGAAGTGCACGTCGGCGGGCCAGTACTTGTCGAAGTCATCGTATTTGTCGTTCAGGTAGCCCAGGGCGTTGGTGTAGTTGGAGAGGGCGTCCACCCAGACGTAGACCACGTGCTTGTCGTCGAAGGTGACGGGCACGCCCCAGGTGAAGCTGGTGCGGGAGACGCACAGGTCCTCCAGGCCAGGCTTGATGAAGTTGTTGAGCATTTCGTGGCGGCGGCTCTCCGGCTCCAGGAAGTCGGGGTGCTCCTCAAAGAGCTGCTCGATGCGCTTCTGGTATTTGGACAGCCGGAAGAAATAGGCTTCTTCCTCCGCGTCCTGGACCTCGCGGCCGCAGTCGGGGCACTTGCCGTCCACCAGCTGGGCTTCGGTCCAGAAGGACTCGCAGGGGACGCAGTACTTGCCCTTGTAGGAACCCTTGTAAATATCGCCCTTGTCGTGGAGCTTTTTGAAAATCTCCTGGACGCTCTTGACGTGGTAATCGTCGGTGGTGCGGATGAACCGGTCGTTGGAGATGTTCATCAGCTTCCACAGGTCCTTGATGCCGCCGGGGCCCTCCACGATGTTGTCCACGAACTGCTGGGGGGTGATGCCCGCCGCTTTGGCCTTCTGCTCGATTTTCAGGCCGTGTTCGTCGGTGCCGGTCAGGAACATCACGTCGCAGCCGCACATCCGCTTGTAGCGGGCCATCACGTCGGTGGCCACGGTGCAGTAGGTGTGGCCGATGTGCAGCTTGTCCGAGGGATAGTAGATGGGGGTGGTGATATAAAACTTCTTTGCCATTTCTTCTCCTCCTGTCCCCCGCCGAATGGAAGCGGGGATATGGAATCACATATTCTGATGTTCCCTTTTGCTCAGCGCAATGAGCATTTTTAGCTATTGGCTATTAGCTCTTAGCTTTTAGCTTGCAGTTCTTTGCTTTTCAGCACTACGCTTATCGCTTGCATCACTTTACACTCGGCAGGATTCGCGTTTTGCTTTTATTTTGTAGCTGTTCACGATTGTTTTGTAGTACCTGACTAACAGCTAACAGCTTACACAACGCGGCTGATTCAAAGAGATACCCAGTATATATACCGCAACTCGAAAAATCAGGCGGCAAAGCACATTATATCCTCTTTTGAAGCAGGTTGCAAGCGGCAGAGCGAAGAAATGGAAAAAAGACGGCCCACACAGTCAAATCGTGCGAGCCGCCTCAATAGCACACTTCTCATCCCTCGTCCTCGGCGGGGGCTTCATCGGGGAAAATCTCCCGTCCGCAGCGGTGACAGTAGGTGGAACCATTCCAAAAAACAAAACTTTTCAGCCACCAGCCGCACCGGGGACACCGCCACAGCAGCAGGTGCAGCACCATCGACACGATGACCACCTCCAAGGCCCCGCAGAGCAGCAGGGCCAGCACGTCCTCGTCCAGGGCGGACATCGCCGCCAGCCAAAAGGTCGCCAACGCCAGCAGGACTCCCGCCGCCAGCACGCCGAAAATCAGCCGCCGACGGGCGCGGTAGGTCAGGGGTTTCTTCTTCATGGTGCATCGTCCTCTCTGATAAACTGGTTTGCACTATGTTGAGTATAACAGATGAGCCGCAGAAAGACAAGGAACAAATGTTGAAACAATGTTACCGGATGTAACCTTTTTGGACGTCTGACGCAGACGCAGCCCCGCCGGGCAAAATGGCTTTACATTTCCCCCCGTCCCCGGTATAATAGGGACATAAACCTTCTGAATGGGTGGGAATTAACCATTATGCTGCACCCAAAACTGGAACACATCAACCCCAACGAGGTTTTGCTCTACCTGGGGTACCACGGCGGGGAGGTCCCGCCGGAGCTGGAAGCGGACATTGACTGATGTTCCGTGGGGTTTTTGGAGAGCGCCGGAAACCGGCTGATCTACTGGGGCTTTCGGGTGGTCGGTGGTGGTCTCTGGTTGTA
>JAJQAS010000285.1:0-22845 GCA_021203685.1 Clostridiales bacterium
ATGCACAAAAACAGGCTGCTCTTTACCAAGAGCGGACGGGCCTGCTACATCTCCCACCTGGATCTGATGGCCACCTTCCAGCGGGCGTTTCTCCGCTCCGGGGTGGAGATTTGGCAGACCGAGGGCTTCAACCGCCACGTGTTCGTCTCCATCGCCCTGCCCCTGAGCCTGGGGTACTCCAGCGACTGCGAGATTTTGGAGTTCAACTTGGAGTCGCCCATCTCCTTTGACGAGGTGGTGGAGCGGCTGAACCGTGCCCTGCCGGAGGGGATTCACGTCCGGGAGTGCTACGAAGCGAAAATCCCCTGCAAGAAAATCGTCGATTTGGACTGGACGGTGACCCTGGAATACGATAACGGCGTCCCCGCCGCAGCCCCCGCCGCCCTGGGGGAGCTGTTGGGCAGGGAGAGCTGCGTCATTCAGAAGAAATCCAAAAAGGCGAAAAAGGGCTACACCGAGTTGGACATCATCCCTATGGTGAAGGACTGGTCGCTGGAGGAGCAGCCGGACAAGCTGATTTTTTCCGCCCGGCTGGCCGCCCAGAATCCGGGTCTGAACCCCGCCCTTATCATCGACACGCTGGCGGCCCAGTCGCCGGACGCGAAACCTGACTTCGTCCGCTGCCACCGAAACGAGGTCTATGGCGAGGGCGGCGTGGTGTTCCGGTAAAGCAGCGTGAAACCCTTTTGAACCGCAAACAATGGAACATAAAGCAACAGGAGGGCCCATCCGAAGAGGGGTCCTCCTGTTTGTTCTATGCGTTATCCTGATTTGAGCAGCGGGAAAGGGTTACAGAGACATATCGATGTTCAGCCCGTCGGAGTCCTTCTTGCCGCCGAAGATAAGACCGCAGACCATTGCCAGCACGAAGCTGACCACCATGGCGATGCACAGGGCGATGAAGCCAAAGTCGATGCCTTCGGGGTTGATGTAGCAGGGCAGGCCCAAAATGCCGGACGCACCGAAGGAGTACAGCTTGGACCCGCAGAAGCCGCAGATCATGGAGCCGATACCGGCGGAGAGGAAGGTGCCATACATCAGCTTCTTGCGGGGGAACAGGACGGCGTACAGGGTCGGCTCGTTGATGCCGAAGAAGGAGGAAATGGCGGAGGGGATGATCTGGCTGCGTTCCTCCGCGTCCTTGGTGCGGATCAGCACACCCAGGCAGGCGCCCACACTGGCGATGGCGCCGGTGAAGAACAGCGGGTGGATGATGTCATAGCCAAACTCGGCGATGTTCAGGTTGCACATGATGATGACGGGCATATGCAGGCCGCACATGACCAGCAGGGACCAGAAGGTGCCGATGATGAGGCCGGCGATACCGGCGTTCAGGTTGACGATGAAGGACATGAACCCGGTCAGGAAGCCCTGGAGCAGCATGGCGATGGGGCCGATGATCAGCAGGCCGATGGGAGCGGTGATGAGCAGGGTCAGGAAGGGCGTGAAGAAGGAGCGGAGCATAGCGGGCAGGCTCTTGTTCAGACCCTTATACAGCAGGGAGGCCACCCAGACGATGACGATGATGGGGATAACGGAGCTGGTGTAACCCACGGAGGGGAAGATCACGGGGATGCCCAGGAAGGTGGTGTAGACCTCGGACTCGAAGATGGTCCCGGCGAACACGGTGTAGAGGGCGTCGCCGGAGGTGATGGCCACCAGGTCAGGATAGACCAGCACGCCGCCCAGGACGATGCCGTAGATCTCTTTCAGGCCGAACTTCCGGGCCGCAGACCAGCCGATGGCGATGGGGAAGAAATAAAACAGCGCGTCGCCCATGGAGTACAGGATGGTGTAGGTGCCGCTGTCGGTGTCCACCACGCCCATGACCGTGGTCAGCAGAACCACCAGGGCCTTGATCATACCACCGGCCATCAGCATACTCAGCAGAGGCTGGAAGATGCCGGTCATCATGACCAGGAAGCGGCTGACGATGCCCTGCTTCTCGCCGCTCTCGTCCTTCTTCTGGTCCACATCGCCGGGATCCACGGCGCTGAAGCCGCCGATCTCCATCAGGACCTTATAGACCTCGTCCACCTGAGGGCCGATGACCACCTGATACTGGCCGCCGGTCTGGATGACCTGGATGACGCCCTTGGTGTTGGTCAGCACTTGGGTGTTGGCCTTGCTCTCGTCCTGGAGCTTGAAGCGCAGGCGGGTGACGCAGTGGGTGACGCTGATGACGTTGGACTTGCCGCCCACGTTCTCAATGATGGTCTCGCACAGCTTCTGGTACTTGGAGCCGGTGTCCACAGCGGCGGCGGCGGGCGCGGCGGCCTCCTCAGTGGCCTCATATTCGACCACGGTGGTCTGGCCCCGCTTGACGCTGGAACCCACGCCGGTGACGGTGAAGCTGACCTCGTCGCCGTTGGTCAGCACCATGGGGGTGATGAGGTTGACCCCCTGCTGCTTCATAAAGGCCCGGTCGATGCGGATGAGCGGGGTGCCCACCTTGACCTGCTGGTCCATCTTGACCAGCATCTCCAGGCCCTTGCCGCGCTGATAACGGTGGAGTGGACGGCCCAGTTGACGAAGCCCGCGAAGGCGGCTCCGCTCTCGTCGAAGAACTTGACCACCGCCACCTCGTTGTCCGCCAGCTGACCGGGGTGGTTCCGGTTGCCGTAGTAGCCAGTGATGACCTTCCGCCCGATTTTGGCGGTGGCGGTGCGCAGGTTGGCGGCGCACTCTTCGTAGCTGCGGCAGATGGTTTCAGTGAGGAAGTCGTAGTACCGCTGGTCATACTTGCCGGTGTACCAGCCCCTGTGGTAGCCCACCACGGAGGAGTGGCTGTGGGTGGCGGCCAACAGCAGGCAGTCCCGCTCCAGGCCGTATTTGTCCAACATCAGCGTCTTGACATCCTCGGCCATGGGTTCTTCGAACTCCAGAAAGTCCGCGGAGAACAGGAACAGCCGTCTGCCATCCTGCTCGAACAGCAGGGAATTGCAGTAGATGTCGTCGTGGATGCCGCCGGACGGCTCCATGCGGTTGGGGCTGCGGAACCCGATGAGGTAGAACGGGTCCTGTTTGGGGGAGAGGCAGTGCCTCGCGCAGCCAATTTCATGTCGTTCCCTCCTTTTGGATGGATTTCAACGTCTCGGTGATGTGCCGGGCCACCAGTTCCGCAGAGCCGCGGGCAAACTTGGAGTTCATAGCCTCGTAGGTGATGCGGTCATAGGCGGTGTGCTCCGGCATATACTTGTCTCCGCCGTTGACCATGGTGGCCACGATGGTCAGCGGATAGGGGGAATCCTTTTTGATGTCGATGGCGGTGGTGCTGGAAAGCTCCGGCCCCAGTCCCACCAGGGCCACATGGCCCAGGGTGAAGTAGGAGACTGTTACCGTCCGTTCCTCGTCCGGCTGGAAGACGTAGGACTTGGTGGGGTGGATGTCCCGCAGGTTGGGAATGATCTTCTGGCCGGGGCAGCTGACGGCGGTTTGCCGCAAGGTGGCCTCTCCCGGCTGGAAGGGCTGTTTCACCCGCTCCATGGCCTGCACCACCTGTGCCCCCAGCTTTTTGCCCAGGGCGTTGACCAGCACAAACCCCTCGTCCCCGATGTCCGTCTCCTCGATGGAGCCATCCCGGTTGAGGATGTTATGCTTTGCCTTGAACAGCGGGGCCTGGTCCCCTGCGGCCCCGATCAGGAACAAGGCCACAAAGCCGTCTCCGTACTGTTTTTCGATGAATCGGCTGGCGGCTCCCACCAGGTCGCCCGTGACCTTGCTGTACCCATCCGCGCCTTTGGAGTGGTCCATCACGGAGGACTGCACATCGCAGCTGTAGAGCACCGCCTTGGTCTGCCCGGACTTGCTAAGGAACTTGACAAAGGGAACGGTCTTGTCCGATTCCCCCAGGTCATCGGCCCCCAGCCACCAGCCGCTGGCGGTGAGCATGTCCCGGTTGACATTCACCGCACAGTAGGCGTTGCCAATGACGGGCCGGGTCTCCTCCAGACCGGCCTTTGCCTGAGCAATGGCGGACTGCATGGCGGCGGTCATAGAGGCGAACAAAATCTCATTCTTCCGGGCCACCTCCCCGTCTTCTCCGGCCTGGGCTTCCTCCGAGCGCAGGTGGGGCGCGGAGAAGGTGTGGCTGACACAGATCCAGACGTTTTCCTGGGGAATGTCCGCCGCCTGGGCCGCCTGGGCGCGGAATGCCGCCACCGCATAGGGTCGCAGGGAGGTAGTGTCGAAGCACACGATGAGGAATGGAACCCCCGTATCGAGAAGCATTGCACGCACATACAGGTCATCGTGAACCCTGCCGAAGCCCTCGATGGGGAACAGGGAGGATGGCAGTTCAATTTTTTCTTTTCCGGCGCCTGTCAGCATGTTTGGCGCCCCCTTTCTTAGAGAATATTATAGAGCCGCTGGGCGTTTTTGCAGAGGATCAGGTCTTTCTCCTCCTCGGTGATGTCCAGCGCCTGGACGAAGGCCGGGCCGCCCAGCAGCCACTCCCGGCGGACGGGATAGGAGGTGCCGAATACGATGTGGTCGGCCCCCAGCACCTTGACGGCGCACTCCAGCTGCTCCTTGCCCCAGGGCTGCGCGTGGGACATCTCGAAGTAGATGTGCTGCTCATACTGTTCTTTCACATTGCTCTGGCCCACCTCGAACCGCTGGACTTTGTCCCTGGCCTTGGACTGCTGGGGGAAGAGCATACTGGACAGGGCGAAGAACCCGCCGCCCAGCATGGAGTGGACAAAGGTCAGGTTGGGGTACTTCTCAAAGAACCCGCTGAACACCTCCCGGCCGATGGCGGTGGCCTGGTCTACGCAGCGGCCATAGGACCGGCGCAGGTTGTTGTAGTCGCAGAGCATCCGGTTCTCCACCGGCACGGGGACGTGGTGGACGTAGACGGTGGTCTTTTGCTCGTTGAGCTTGCGGAAGAAGGGGGCGAACTGCTCATCGTCCAGGTAGTAATCGCCGTAGTGGGCGCACATCTGCACGGCGGACATGCCCAGCTGGTTCCGGCAGCGGTCAATCTCCGCAAACACGGCGGGGTCGTCCTGGGGTGGGACCACCATCAGGGGGACCAACCGCCCGCCGCTGCGCTTCTGGTAGTCGGCCATGCCGTCGTTGAAAATCTTGCAGGTTTCCAGGCTCATCCACTCGTGGCAGCCCGGCAGCTTGAGCACCGCTTTTTCCACTCCGGCCTCATCCAGGTCGGCCAGCATGGTCTCCACCTGGTAATCGCCCTGAACGTAGTTCAGGCTCTGGTAGCCGGTGGGCTTTTCGATGACAATCTGGCGGGTGCCGTTGTCGTTGACTTTGAGATATCCGTTGGTGCCGTAGTTCCGGGGGATCTCGGAGAGGAACCTGTGCAGGTCGGCCTCGTTTTCAAAAACGCTCTCCGGGAACCAGTACATATTGGCGTCAATAATCATGATTACCGCTTCCTTTCGTTTCTTTTGTTGGGTTATTCCTTTGATAGCTCTATCATACACAAGAAGGGGACTTTAATCAATTCACTTTAGGAAACGTGCTATTCTCAAAAGCGATAGCTGCCGGTTTTCCCGGCAGAGAGGAGCAGCATTTCATCGCGCAAAAAAAGCGGCCTCTGCCAGCGCAGAGGCCACCTTTTAACCTGTTCCAGACAGGCAAAGAAGCCAGGGTCACCCCTGGCTTCGCAACTCGTATGCACTTTTCTTCGCCGCAGCCCCCGTTACAGCCGGTAGGACAGCGCCTCCCGGTGGCGGCGGGAGGGCAGCACCTCCACGTCGGGGAAGGCCTGCCGCAGCCACTGGGCCACCCGCTCCATCACCGGGTTCTCGGTGGGGTAGTGCCCGGCGTCGATGAGGTTGACGCCGCAGTCTTTGGCGGCCAGAAAGTGGTCGTATTTCAGGTCAGCGGTGACGAAGGTGTCGCACCCGGCCTGCACCGCCAGGTCCAGCATACTGCCGCAGGAGCCGCCGCCCACGGCCACCTGCTCCACAGGCCGCCCGGCGTCATAATAGCGCAGCCCATTGGGGCGGAGCGCCTCTTTCAGCCTCTGCAAATAGTCCTCCAGCGGTGCCGGGGCGGGGAGCCGCCCCACCCGGCCGATGCCGTAGGGCCGCCCCTGGCTGTCCACTCCCATCTGCTCCAGCTGGCCCACGTTGGTCAGGCCGCAAAGCTCCGCCAGCACGTCGTTGACCCCGCCGGGGCAGGCGTCCAGGCAGGTGTGGCAGCAGATAGCCGCGATGTGGTGTTCCGCCAGCAGCAGCAGGCGTTTTCCCGTGTAGTCCCCATCCTCGACCCGCTTCACCGGGTCGAAAATGACGGGATGATGGGAGACGATGAGCTGGCAGCCCAGCTCCGCCGCCTCCCCGATGGTCTCCGGGGTGATGTCCAGGCAGGTCAAAATGCGCTCCACGGTTGCTGCCCGGTGGCCCACCAGCAGACCGGAGTTGTCCCACGGCTCCTGCATCTGGAAGGGGGCGCGCCGGTCCAGCAGGTCATACACCGCCTGTACCGTTGTTCTGTCGCTCATGTGCCTCACCCCACGTTCCACTTGTACCCGAAGCCCCAGACGGTGGTGATGTAGCTGGGGTTGGTGGGGTCGTCCTCTACCTTCAGGCGCAGGCGGCGGACGTTTACGTCCACGATCTTCACCTCGCCGTAGTATTCCCGGCCCCAGATGCGGTCCAAAATCTCCTCCCGGCTGATGGGTTGGCGGGGATTGGTCATAAACAGGTGCATCACGGAGTACTCCACCTGGGTCAGCTTGATGCGCTTGCCGTTTTTGAAGAGGACGCGGTTGTGGCAGTTGAGCAGGAACGGGGGCTGGGAAATTTCGTCGCCGTTGGAGACGGGGGCGCTCTCCCCGCCCAGACGGCGGTAAAGGGCGTCCACCCGGGCGGTCAGCTCGGCAGGGGAGAAGGGTTTGGTCACATAGTCGTCGGCGCCGGTCATCAGGCCGGTGACCTTGTCCATCTCCTGGGTGCGGGCGGTGAGCATGATGATCCCCACCTTGCTGTCGCTGGCGCGGATCTGGCGGCAGACCTCGAAGCCGTCGATGCCGGGCAGCATCACGTCCAGCAATGCCAGCCGAATGTCCGGGTTCTGTTTCAGCTTTTCCAGGGCTTCCTCGCCGCTGGAGGCCTCCACCGTGTCGTAACCGGCGCGGTTCAGGTTCAGCACCACGAAGGAGCGGATGCTGTCTTCGTCTTCTAACACAAGTACTTTTCTCATGGAATTACCTCATGTAAGCTATTAGCTGTTAGCCATTCGCTGTTAGTCATGCACTGTAAACCAAAAACAGACAGCTTAAATAAAGCAAAGCACAAAAACAAGCCGTTCATACAGCGATGCTAAGAGCTAATAGAATGGATGGTCGTACCGCCGAATGGCTCAGTCTGTGAACCAGTCAGCGGTTATCAGGTGGAAACGGTCCAGCAGGTCCCCGGCGGACTCCACCTGGTCGTAGGCGGAGCCAAACAGCTCCAGGGAATAGATGGCGTCGCTGCTGCGGAGCAGCACCATCCGGTCGCCCTCGGTGGCGTTCCGCTCCCGGTAGGTGCCGGTGTTCTTGTAGATGCCCAGGAAGGGGGTACCCGCGTCGTCGCTGCCGTCGTTGCAGTAAAAGAGGACCCCCCGCTCGTTGCTGCCGCTCTGGGTGGTGTCCTGGCGGGCCAACTCCAGGCAGTCCAGCCACTCCTCCGGCAGTTCCAGATACCAGCCGTCGGTGCTGTTATAGTAGGTGATGGAAACCACCGTATAGGAGCCATCGGCGGCATACTGCCGCCAGTCCACCGCGTAGAACAGGTCGGAGGAATCGCTGTCGTGGTTGGTCAAGAGATAGGGAATGGGGATCTCCAGCACACCGTCCTCATCGATGTCCTGGTTGGAGGTCAGACTGTACCGGATGGTGTCGGTGCTGTTCTGGCCGTCCTCGTCCAGCGTGACGTTGCACAGTGCCCCGTCCCGCAGCAACAGGATGTCCGTCAGCTGATAGGCGGCGCTGGAGTTGACATCCTGCACCGCCCCGGTGACATAGAGAGCGGGGGTGCCGTCGGCCAGCAGCCCGTCGCTGGTTTTGTCGATGGAAGACATCCGGGTGGAAAGGTTGGCAGTGCTGGTCTGCTCCAGTACGCCGCCCACGTTGTCGTAATATGCGGCGGTGCTCATGTCGCTGTCGGAGTTGCGGATGGTCATCAGCACCAGTTCCTGCTCCCCGTCGCTGTCCAGATCGGCGGCGCAGTAGCGGGTATAGGAGGTCTGGGTCATCAGCGTGGTGGGAGTGTAGTCCTCGATGGAATAGGCCGAGAGGGTGTAGAGGGTGCTGGAGATCTGCCAGGAGACCACCAGCTCGTAGTAGGTGCCCTCATCGCCCACCAGCTGGCAGACGAGAACGGTGTTGATGTCGGAGCCGTCCCCGGCGATGACGCAGGCCACCTCATAGGACCCATCCTCGTTTTTGGTAAAGATGTAAATTTTCAGCGGGGTCTCCGTGGCGGAGCTTTCCCGGAAGAAGGCCAGGGCCTCCTGTTCCCCGTCGCCGTCCAGGTCCTGGAGCTGGACCGGTTGGGTGTTGGAACCGGACAGGGGAGGGGCGTATTCCAGCCCCGAGTCCAGCAGACTTTGCAGGCTCTCCTGTAAGGAGGTATATTCCTCGGAAGCCTTTGGAAGAGCATATAATTCGTCGGTGGATTCCAGCACGCTGAAATTGCAGCCGGACAGCATTAGCATGGACAGCGCGCACAGGGCGGCGAGCAGCCGTTTCATAGGAATGGTCGGCCCCCTTTCAGATGAACATTCTTTTCATAGTATACCATATGATTGGGAAAAAGCCCACCAAAATTTTTGCGTCGCCGGGACTTTTTGCGTCTCCATCCGATGGGCGCGCCCTCATCGCACCAGTTTTTCCACAATGTTGCAGAAGGTGTCCATATCTTCCCCGGTGCCGATGGTCACCCGGAGGAAATTGTCGATGCGGGGCTTGTCGAAGTAACGCACAAGAATACCCTCCTCCCGCAGCCGGGCAAAGAGCGTTTTTGCTGGGACTTTTTCGTGGCTGATGAAGATGAAATTGGCCTTGCTGGGCAGAACGGTGAACCCCAACTCTTGCAGCCTGCGCACCGTGACCTCCCGCGTGGCGGCCACTTTCGCGCAGCTCTCCTCAAACCAGCTCCTGTCCTGCACCGCCGCCGTGCCGCCGGCAATGGCCAGCCGGTCCAGGGTGTAGGAATTGATGGAGTTCTTCACGCAGTTGACCGCCTGAATCAGGTTCTCGCTGCCGAAAGCGAAGCCCACCCGCAGCCCCGCCAGGGAGCGGGACTTGGACATGGTCTGTACCACCAGCAGGTTGGGGTATTCTTCCAGCAGCGGCAGGGCAGAGGTACCGCCGAAGTCCACATAGGCTTCGTCCACGATGACCACCACGTCCGGGTTGCCCTCCAGCACCCGGCGCAGCTCGCTCTGGGGCAGCTCGATGCCGGTGGGGGCGTTGGGGTTGGTGATGACCACGCCGTTGTTGCCGCCGATGAGACCTTCCACCGGCATGGTGAAGTCCTCGTTCAGGGGGACGATTTTGCAGTGGATGCCGAACATCTCCGCGTAGACCGGGTAAAAGCTATAGGTGATGTCCGGGAAGGCGACGGTGTCCCCCACGCCGAAAAACGCCTGAAACGCGAAGGCCAGCACCTCGTCGGAGCCGTTGCCCACAAAGACCTGGCTCTCCTTCACGCCGTAGACCTCCGCCAGCGCTGAGCGCAGAGCGGTCCCCTCCGGGTCGGAGTAGAGCCGCAGGCTCTCGTTGGTGCTCTCTCGAATTGCCTCCAGCGCCCTGGGCGAGGGGGGATAGGGGTTTTCGTTGGTGTTCAGCTTGATAAACTGCCGATCTTTGGGCTGCTCCCCGGGGGTATAGGGGACCAGATTCTGGATACGGCTGCTCCAAAACTCTTTCATCGTAGTTTTCCCTCTCTCTATTGCTCCGCCGATTGTCCGGCGGGCAGGATCTTTTTCACGCTTTTTTCCGCCTTGCTCCGGGGGATCATCATCTCCCGGCCGCAGCCCTGGCAGCGCAGGCGGAAGTCCATGCCGATGCGCAGCACCAGCCACTCCCGGCTGCCGCAGGGGTGCGGTTTTTTCATCAGCAGTACATCGTTGACATGGATGTCCATAAAAACGCTCCTTTGCTTTAGTTCGCTAATACGCTAACACACCATGACCCGCCTGTCAAGCGCGAGTTTGGCATATCTCTATTGTTGCAGTTTTTCGGGTAAATGTCAATTCCTCGTTGCAATTCCATTTGGAATCGGCTATACTAATTCTGTTGCGTTATTGTGACCTACCACTTTTGGGGAGGAATTTGAAATGACCTTTGAGGAGTATCTGACTTCCTTACAGAATAAAACCGTGGCCATTATCGGCATCGGCGTCAGCAACACCCCCTGGCTCAAGCTGCTGCTGCGCCGGGGCATTGCCGTGACCGCCTGTGACCGGGCCACCAGAGAGAAATTCGGCAACGACGCCCTGCTGGACGAGCTGGAGGCCATGGGAGCCGTGTTAAAGCTGGGGCCGGACTACCTGGAGGGGCTGAACCAGGACGTGATTTTTCGTTCCCCCGGCATCCGCCCGGACATCCCCGCCTTCGAGGCGGCCAAGGCCAGGGGCAGTCTGGTGACCTCCGAGATGGAAGTGTTCTTCCACGTCTGCCCCTGCAAAAAAATCGCCGTCACCGGCTCCGACGGCAAAACCACCACTACCACCATCATCGCCAAGGTGCTGGAGGCGGCGGGGTACACCGTCCACCTGGGGGGCAACATTGGCCGCCCGCTGCTGCCGGATACGGAGCAGATGAAGCCGGGGGACGTCGCCGTGCTGGAGCTGTCCTCCTTCCAGCTGCTGACCATGGACGCCAGCCCGGACATCGCCGTGGTCACCAACCTGGCTCCCAACCACCTGGACATCCACAAGGGCATGGAGGAGTATGTGGAGGCCAAGAAAAACATCTTCCGCTACCAGACCGCTCACCAGAAGGTGGTGTTGAACCGGGACAACGCCATCACCAACGGTTTCGCTGCCGAGGCCCCCGGCCAGGTGACGCTCTTTTCCCGGCAGAACCCCCTGGACGAGGGCGTGACGCTGGAGGACGGCGTGATCTGCGTCAAAAAGGCGGGGGAGACCCGGCAGGTGTTTCCCGTGAAAGATATCCTCATCCCTGGCGTCCACAACGTGGAGAACTACATGGCGGCTGTGGCCGCCCTGGACGGCCTGGTAGAGGACGAGGTGTTCCGCCGGTTCGCCGCCAGCTTCGGCGGGGTGGAGCACCGCATCGAGCTGGTACGGGTGCTGGGCGGGGTGAAGTATTACAACGACTCCATCGCCTCCAGCCCCAGCCGCACCATCGCCGGACTGCGCTCCTTCCGCCAGAAGGTGATTTTGATTGCCGGGGGCTACGACAAGCACATTCCCTACGACGTGCTCGGCCCCGACCTGGTGGCTCATGTGAAGCAGATGGTGCTGACCGGGGCCACCGCCGGGAAAATCCGCGCCGCGGCTGAAAACGCCCCCGGCTATGACCCGGCACAGCTGCCCATCTGCGAGACTGAGAATCTGGCTGCCGCCGTCCAAAAGGCGGCGGAGCTGGCCCAGCCGGGGGACATCGTGATTTTGTCCCCGGCCAGCGCCTCTTTCGACCAGTTCAGGAACTTTATGGAGCGGGGCAACGTGTTTAAGCAGCTTGTAAACCAGCTGCCGTAAGGGAGGGACTTCTTTGACCGCGTTTGAACAACTGGCCCGCCTGACCCAGTCCCCCGGCCCCACCGGCTTCGAGGGGGCGGCGGCGGAGACCGCCGCAGAGCTGCTCCGCCCGCTGGCGGATGAGGTCTGGACAGATACCATGGGCAGCGTGCTGGGTGTGAAGCGCTGCGGCAAAGCCGGTGCGAAGAAAATTCTCCTGGACGCCCATCTGGACGAGGTGGGATTGATTGTCACCGGCCACGACCGGGGGTATCTGCGCTTTTCCACCCTGGGGGGCATCGACCCCCGCATTTTGCCCAACCGGGAGGTCACGGTGCTGACTGCGCCGCCCCTGACCGGCATTGTCGCAGGAGCGCTGCCGGAGGATGGAGACAAGGCGGCGGCCATGACTGACCTGCGCATCGACGTGGGCCTGACCCAGCAGGAGGCCCAGGCCCGCATCCCGGTGGGAACGCCGGTGGCTTATCGGGAGGACACCTTCCGTATGGGTGAAATCCGCGTGGCCGGGAAATCCCTGGACGACCGCTCCTGCTTTTACCTCCTGCTGCGGACGCTGGAACTGCTCCGTGAGCGGGAGCTGGACGTGGATGTCTACGTTCTCGGCTCCGTGGGGGAAGAAGTGGACAGCCGGGGTGCGATAACAGCGGCCTACGGCGTCGCCCCGGACTGCGCCGTGGCGGTGGACGTGACTTTCGGCAGCAGCGCCGACTGCTCCGGGGACGAGTGTTTCCCGTTGGGAAGCGGCCCGGTCATTGGCGTGGGGCCGAACATCGCCCAGTGGATGTTCCGCCGGATGAAGGACAAAGCCGAGGCCGAGGAAATTTCCTATTCCGTGGAGGTCATGGCCGGTTCCACCGGCACCAACGGCTGGGACATCCAAATCCTGCGGGAGGGAATCCCCACCGCTATTCTCAGCATCCCCCTGCGGTATATGCACACGCCGCTGGAGGTCATCGACCTGGGCGACGTGGAACAGTGCGCCCGGCTGCTGGCGGCCTTCGTAGAGCGCATCGGGGAGGAGGCGCTGTCATGCGGGAACTGATAAAATCGCTGTGCGCCTGCTCCGGCGTGTCCAGCCGGGAGGAGGACGTGCGGCAGTTCATCCAGGCCCAGGCGAAACCCTATGCGGACAGCCTGCGGGTGGATGCAATGGGCAACCTAATTGTATTCAAACATGGCCGAAAATCCACTGAAAAGAGGATTCTGCTGGACGCGCCCATGGATGAAGTAGGTGTAATGGTGTCTGGCTTTACAGATGATGGGTCCATCCGGTTCCAGACCGTGGGGCCGGTGGACCGCCGGACGCTCATTGGCAAGCGGGTCTATCTGGGTGAAAATCGCATCCCCGGCGTTGTTGGCATGAAACCCATCCATTTGACGACAAAATCAGAACGAAACAACCTTCCAAAGCTGAAAGAACTTTATATCGACATTGGCGCGAAGGACAAAGCGGCGGCGAAGGCGCTGCTCGCCCTGGGAGACGTGGGTGTATTTGCCTCTGAGTTTGCCTCCTTCGGCGCGGAAAAGTACTGCAAAGGAAAAACGCTTGACAGCCGAATTTCCTGCGCCGTCCTGCTAAAACTTCTCCGGGAGGAGCTGCCGGTGGATTGCACCTTTGTCTTTGCCGCCCAGGAACAGGTGGGGACGCGGGGCGCCTTCGGCGCGGCCTTTTCGGAGAGGCCGGATATCGTCCTCTGTCTGGACAGTGTGGCGACGGGGGACGGCCCGGAGCGAACCGAGGACAAGGTGAGCGTCACCCCCGGCGGCGGCGTGGTGCTGCCGGTGTCTGACCGGTTCACCATGTACGACCGGACGCTGTTCCTCCGTTTGCGGGGGCTGGCGGAGCGTGAAAACATCCCCTGGCAGCTGAAAGCGGCAGACCCTGGACAATCCGACGCCCGCAGCTACCAGCGCAGCCGGTGCGGCGCGCAGGTAGCGGGGCTGGGCCTACCGGTGCGGTATCTCCACTGTCCCACCGAGGTTGCCAGCTTGGAAGATGCAGAGGGGATGCTGCGGCTGACCCGCGCCTTTTTACAGTCACTGGAGGAGGAACCACTGTGAAAGTGAGAATCGGAAGCAGGGCCAGCGCGCTGGCCGTGGCCCAGAGTCGGCTGGTGATGGAGCAAATTCAGAAGCTGGCCCCGGACGCGGAGCTGGAGCTGGTGACCATGACCACCACCGGCGACCGGATTTTGGATCGCACCCTGGACCAGGTGGGGGGCAAGGGCCTGTTCGTCAAAGAGCTGGAGCGGGCGCTGCTGGAGGGCGAGGTGGATTTGGTTGTCCACTCCCTGAAGGATATGCCCATGGAGCAGGACCCGATGCTGCCCCTGGCGGCGTTCTCCAAACGGGAGGACCCCAGGGACGTGATGGTGCTGCGGCCCGGCCTGGAGAAATTCCCCCTCCAGGGGGGCGTGATCGGCTGCGCCTCTCAGCGGCGAACGCTGCAAATCAGAGACTTTTATCCCACAGCGGAGGTGCGCCCCGTCCGGGGTAACCTCCAGACCCGCCTCGCCAAGCTGGACAGCGGCGAGTTTGACGGCCTGCTGCTGGCTGCCGCCGGGCTAAAGCGGCTGGGGCTGGAAAACCGCATTTCGCGGTACTTTGCCGCCGACCAGCTGATCCCCGCCGCCGGGCAGGGGATTTTGGGCATCCAGTGCCGGGCGGATGCCGACCTGCCCTGGATCACCCGGCTCAACGACCTGGGTGCCTGCGCCTGCGCCGTGGCGGAGAGAGCCTTTGTCCGCACCCTGGGCGGCGGCTGCACCGACCCCACCGCCGCCCACGCCACCCTCCGCAACGGCGTGTTGAGCCTGGTGGGACTGTACGTCAGCCCGGCAGGGGAGACCCGCCGGGGCGCCATCGCCGGGCGGTCTGTCCGGGCGGCCCAGCTGGGGGAAAACCTGGCCAACCGATTGAAGGAGCCGACCCCGTGACCGGCAAAGTGACGCTGGTTGGTGCGGGGCCGGGAGACCCTGGTCTGCTGACCCGGAAAGGAGAGGCTGCGCTGCGCTCGGCGGAGGTGGTCGTCTATGACCGGCTGGTCGCGCCGGAGCTGCTGGAGCTGCTGCCTCCCACGGCGGAGCGCATCAACGTGGGCAAGGAGGCCGACCATCACCCGGTCCCCCAGTGGCGCACCAACGAGATTTTGCTGGAAAAGGCGCTGGAGGGCAAAAACGTTGTGCGGCTGAAAGGGGGAGACCCCTTCCTCTTCGGCCGCGGCGGGGAGGAGCTGGAGCTGCTGGCAGAGCGGCACATCCCCTTTGAGGTGGTGCCCGGCGTCACCTCCGCCCTGGCGGCCCCCGCCTACGGGGGTATCCCCGTGACCCACCGGGACTTCGCCTCCTCGCTGCACATCGTTACCGGCCATGCAAAGGCCGGTTCTCATCTGCACATCAACTTCAAAGCCCTGGCGGAGGCCGGGGGGACCTGCGTGTTCCTGATGGGCGTCTCTGCGCTGGAGCGCATCTGCGGTGGCCTGCTGGATGCGGGTATGGGCGCAGACACCCCTGCCGCCGTGGTGGAACGTGGAACCCTGCCGACCCAGCGCAAGGTGGTCTCCACCCTGGGACGGCTGGCGGAAGAAGCCCGCCAGGCGGAGCTGCACAGTCCCGCCGTCATCGTGGTGGGGGAGGTGGTATCCCTTTCAGACCGGTTCGACTGGTTTGACGCGCCGCCCCTGAAAGGGCGCACCATCGTCGTCACCCGCCCCAAACGCCGGGCGGGGGCGCTGCGGAGCCGTTTGCACGAGTTGGGAGCCGATGTAGTGGACTACCCCTGTATTGAAACGCTCCCCCGACAGGAGAACCTGCCGTTGGAAGAGTGTCTCTCTCGTCTGCGCACCTTCGAGTGGGTGGCGTTCACCAGTTCCGCCGGGGTGGAGGTATTCTTCGACGCCCTCTGGCGGCAGGGGATGGACGGCCGCGCGCTGAGCTGCGTGAAACTGGCGGCGATCGGCCCCTCCACCGCTCACGCGCTGGAGGAACGGCACCTGCGGGCGGACTATATGCCCCCGGTCTACGACACGGAGCATTTGGCCCTGGGTCTTGCAGAGCGGACAAAGGGTCCGGTGCTGCTGCCCCGGGCGGCCATGGGCAGCCCCATCCTGTCCCGGGTGCTGGCGGAGCAGGGGGTGGCGTTTACCGACGTGCCTGTCTACGACACCGTGTTTCCCGGTGAGCACGCAGTTGCCCTGCTGCCGCTGTTGGCGGCGGGGGAGACGTGGGTCACGTTCACCTCGGCCTCCACGGTGCGGGGATTTGTGGGTTCTCTGGAGCCAGGGACCGACCTGAGCCGGGTTTTGGGACTGTGCATTGGCCCCCAGACGGCGGCGGAGTGTGTCCGCCACGGCATTCGCACCCGCATTGCGCGGGAGGCGACAGTGCCCGCTCTGGTGGAGCTGATTCTGAACGCCGCACAAGAGTGAATTGGAAAAACAGCAAAGACCGTACCGGACCATTGTCATCCGATACGGCCTTTGTTTTGTGTGCAGAGAAACGCCGCTTTTTCGGTGGGAAATTTCACTCCTCGCTGTCTTCGTTGCCTTCGGAATCGTCCGGCTCTTCCTCCGTCGAATCGGAGTTCTCTGAGCTGTTTTCCTGCTGCGTTTCCTGGGTGGTTTCTTCTGTGGTCTGGCTCTCTTCTTTCTCGGAGCTTTGGTTCTGGCTGCTGCCGCTCTCTGTCTGGGTGGTGGTCTCCTGCTGTGTCTCGGATTCCGTTTCGGTCTCAGTCTCCGCTTCCTCGGCAGCGTTTTCCGCATCCTCGTCCTCGTCGTCATTGGAGGAGCTGCTCTTTTTGGAGCTGGAGGATTTGCCGCAGGTGCAGGTATAGGCGGGTTCATCCCCCGAAAGGAACAGCGCAGTCCGGGTGCCGGAGCTCTTACTGGTGGCCACGCCGCCGCAGTTGGTGCAATAGGTCACCGCTGTGGAAACCATGTCCCCGTTGAAGCCGATATCCTCCTGTCCGCTGCTGACCAGGCTCATCACCTGCTGCCAGAGCACGACGGCGGGGTTAGAGACGGAGCTTATCTTGCTGGCGCTGTCGTAGCCGGTCCAGACGGCGGCGGTGTAGTAGGGGGTGTAGCCCACGAACCAGCGGTCATAGTCGTCGTCGGTGGTGCCGGTCTTGCCGGCCACGCTCATGCCGTCGATGGCGGCGTTGGTGCCGGTGCCTTCGGTGACAACGGACTCCAGCATCTCGGTCATATAGAAGCAGGTGGCAGTGCTGAGAATGGCCTCGCCTGTGCCCTGGCCGGTGATGGTCGCGTTGCCGTCGCTGTCCACGTCCACGCTGTAGCCCTCAGTTTGCAGCAGGACCTCCCCCTCGCTGTTGACCACTGCGGTATAGAGGTAAGGGGAAATATACACGCCGTCCCGGGCGAAGGTGGCGTAGGCCGCCGCCATCTCATAGGTGGAGACGCCGTTGGTCAGGCCGCCCAGGGCCAGGGGGGAGTAGTCCACGTCGCTGTAGACCTTGCCGGAGGTACCCACATAGTTGTCCACCAGACTGCTGAGCTGGAACTTCTCGGTCAGGAAGTTATAGGAGTTCCGCGTGCCCACCATGTCCAGCACCTTCACCGCCACGGTGTTCAGCGACTGGGCCACAGCGTACATGACATCCACGTTGCCGGAGTACCCCCCGTGGGAGTTTTTGGGCCAGCCGTCCTCAAAGGCGGAGTCCTCCACGATGGTGTTGGGCAGGATATCGCCGCTTTCCAGCGCCTGGGAGTAGACGGACAGCGGCTTGATGGAGGAACCCGGCTGCCGAACCGTGTCGGTGGCCCGGTTCCAGATACGGTTACCCGTTTTTTCGCCCACGCCGCCGGCCAGGGCCACCACCGCGCCGGTCTCGTTGTCCACCACGGTGATGGCGGACTGGAGCTGGTCGCCCCCGGAGGATTCCATGCCGGAGACGTTTTCGGTGTCGGTGTAGATCTCATCCACATCGGCCTGAATGTCCGGGTCCAGGCAGGAGTAGATTTTTAACCCGCCGGAGAACACCAGCTGGTTGGCGGTGGACTCGTCGTAGCCGTAGGTGTCCACCAGGTCGTTGATGACCTGCTTGATGACGGCGTCGGTGTACCAGCTGTAGTAGTCGCCGCTGGAGCTGCTGTCATCGCTCTCCGTGGAGCCGGAGGTGAACACGATCTCCTCGGCAATGGCGGCGTCCCGCTCCTCCTCGGTGATATACCCCTGGTCACACATCTGCTCCAGCACCAGGGTCCGCCGCTCCAGGTTGTTCTCCGGGTGGTTGTAGGGGTCGTAGAGGGAGGGATTGTTGGTGATAGAAATGAGCGCGGCACACTCCGCCAGGTCCAGGTCGCCCACGTCCTTGCCGAAGTACTTCTGAGCGGCAGTCTTAACGCCGTAACAGCCCCGGCCCAGGTAGATCTCGTTGAGGTACCACTCCAGGATCTCTTCCTTGGTGTGGTTTTTTTCGTATTCCAGCGCCTCAAAGATCTCTATGATCTTTCGGCGCACCGTCACCTCGTCCTGCTGGGTCAGGTTTTTGATGAGCTGCTGGGTGATGGTGCTGCCCCCCTGGATGCTCTGGCCGGTGAACATATAGACCACCGCCGCCGCCGTCCGTTTCCAGTCCACGCCGTTGTGCTGGTAGAACCGCTTGTCCTCGATGGCAACAGTGGCGTTGAGCAGGTTCTCCGGGATGTCCTCGTAAGAGACCCACTCCCGGTTCTCGGAGGCGTAGAGGGTTTGCAGCGTCTCATAGTCACCGGTGTCTTCGTCATAGTAATAGATGACGCTGGAGAGGTCGGTGGTGCTGGCCAGCAGCGACACGTTGGAGCTGGCGACCTCCGGCAAAATGACATCCTGGACGTAGGCCGCGCCGTAGCAGCACAGGATGGCCACTGTAGTCGCGCCGATGAGGATCAGGGTCCCGAACACCAGGCCGAACCACTTGAAAAAGGTTTTGACCGGGCTGCGTTTTCGCTTTTGGGGCTGTGAAGAATGTTGCTTCAATGGAAATTCACCTTCCTGAACTGCGGGTCGTTGGTTGAAAAGCGCCACGGCGCTGCTTCAAAGAGGGTCCTGTGGAGCCTTCACTCCACTATATCTTTATCTGACTATCCCTTTGAATCAGCCGCGTTATTTTGAGTGGCTAGTGATTAGTGGTTAGAAAAAAGTGCTTCTAATAGAAATTCCAAATCTGTCGTACAAAACTGACATCAGACGACAAGCACTATCCCCTCTTGCCTCCCCTGAAAGGGCAGGGAGGGGCAAAGCCCCGGAAGTGCCGCTTGACGGCGGAGGGGTTTCCAACGCATGGCTGAGTAAAAGGTATAACCAATATCTTTATTATAACACGGCTGTCAACGGCTCAGCCGGGCCATTTTCCGCGGCCGCACAGCCGCCGCGAACCCCCTGATTTTTCGGTTGTGTTACGCTTCCCAGTGTGCTATACTATAAACTGTATGCGAAAAAAGGTATACGAATCGAATGGCAGCGGACGACATCGGACGTTCCCCGGCGAAGGGGGCGCACAAGTCTCTCTTTCCAGTTCCGTTCTGGGCGGAACAAAGGGAAAACGCTGCCTGATCTCCCTCGCAAAGGAGTTTTAACAGTATGAAAATCGTTGTTTTAGCGGGAGGACTCAGCGACGAGCGCAACGTCTCCCTGTCCTCCGGCGTGTTGGTGGCGGAGGCCCTGCGGGGCCGGGGCCATCAGGTGGCCCTGGTGGACCTGTACCTGGGCATTGAGGACGAGACCCAGTCCCTGGAGGCCCTGTTCCAGGCCCCGCTGCCCCAACACTGGAAGAAGGTCTCCCGGCAGGCCCCGGACCTGGCGGCGCTGAAGGCGTCCCGGCAGTGGAAGAGTGACAGCCTCTTTGGCAAGGGCGTGCTGGAGCTGTGCCGCCTGGCGGACATCGTCTTTCTGGCCCTCCACGGGGCCTGCGGCGAGGACGGGCGAATCCAGGCCACCCTGGAGACCCTGGGCATCCCTTTCACCGGTACCGGGTTCCTGGCGGCGGCCATCGCCATGGACAAGGACCTGACCAAAAAGCTGGTCATCCCCACCGGGGTCCAGACCCCCGCATGGGAGAAGGTCACTTATACCCCGGCGGATATCCCCGCCATTGCTGCCCGGACCACCCTCCCTGTGGTGGTGAAGCCCCTGGCCTCCGGCAGCTCCATCGGCGTGGCCATCGCCAGCTCCAAAGAGGAACTGGTACAGGCCCTGGAGAACTGTATTCCCCTGGGGGCCAGCGTGGTGCTGGAGCAGTATGTCTCCGGGCGGGAGATCCAGGTGGCCTACCTGGTAGACCGGGCGCTGCCCTCCATCGAGATCATCCCCAAAACCGGCTTCTACGACTACGAGAACAAGTACCAGCCCGGCGCGGCGGAGGAGGTCACCCCGGCCCCCATCCCGGCGGAGTGGGAGCGCCGTCTGCGGGAGGACACCGAGAAGGTGTTCCGTGCCGTGGGCATGGCGGTGTATGCCCGGGCGGATTTTATCGTCACCGAGGACGGCACCCCCTGGTTTTTGGAGATCAACACCCTGCCCGGCATGACCCCCACCAGCCTGGTACCCCAGGAGGCCGCCGTGGTGGGCATCAGCTACGGCGAGCTGTGCGAAACCATCGTCAACGAGTCCCTGCGCATCAGGGGCTGACCGGGACAGGAGGAGAAAATGGAAGCCATTACCCTGCGGGAAATCGTCGAGGCCGTCCACGGCAAACTGCTGGGCAGCTATCGCAACCTGAACATTCTGGTCAGCTCGGTGGACACCGACAGCCGGGCCATGAGCCGTGGCGCGCTGTTCGTCCCCCTGGTGGGAGAGCGGTTCGACGGCCACACCTACATCACCAAGGCGCTGTCATCCGGCGCAGTCGGGACGCTGACCGCCGTGGAGTTGAACCACTACGACCCGGACAAGTTTTATATTAAAGTTGAGGACACCACCCTGGCCCTGGGCGACCTGGCCCGGTACTACCGCCACAAGTTCCAGGTGAAGGTGGTGGGCGTCACCGGCAGCGTGGGCAAGACCACCACCAAGGACATGATCGCCGCCGTGTTGGGGGAGCGGTTCCGGGTGTTGAAAACCGAGGGCAACTTCAACAACAACATCGGCGTCCCCAAGACCCTGTTCCGGCTGGACAGCCAGCATGAGGTGGCCGTGGTAGAGATGGGCATGAACCACCTGGGGGAAATCGACTACCTGACCAAAATCGTCTGCCCGGACGTAGCGGTCATCACCAACATCGGCGACGCCCACATCGAAAACCTGGGCAGCCGGGAAAACACTCTCCGGGCCAAGAGCGAGATCTTCAACGGCATGACCGGCAAGGGCGCGGCTATCCTCAACGGCGACGACCCATTGTTGAGAACGCTGGAGGGCAAGCTCCGCCAGCAGATCATGTGGTACGGCGCGGAGGAGGGGAACACCTTCCGCTGCGTCCGCCTGGACGAAAACTACGACGACCAAATGGTCATGGAGGTCAAGGCCCCTCAGGACAGCTGGAAGCAGACCATCCCCGGCCTGGGCAGCTATATGATCTACTCGGTCCTCTCTGCCAGCGCCGTGGGCAGCTGGTTCGGCATGACCACCGAGGAAATTCGCCGGGGCGTCACCGCCTTTGTCCCCACCCGGATGCGGATGGACATCATCCACCGGGGGGAGGGCATCACCATCCTCAACGACACCTACAACGCCAATCCCCAGTCCATGCGGGCGGCGGTGGACGTGCTGTCCAAGTTCTCCGGCGGCAAGCGCATCGCCGTGCTGGGGGATATGCTGGAGCTGGGTTCCCTCGGCCCCACCCTCCACGAGGGCGTGGGTCGCTTTGTGGGGCAGTGCGGCATCGACATCCTCATCGCCGTGGGCGACCTGGCGGAAAATATCTACAACGGCGCGGCGGAGTACCCCGGGACGGAGTGCTATGCCCGCCCCACGAAGGAGGAGGCCAGGGCTGTGCTGGATCAGGTGGTCAAGCCCGGCTGCACGGTGCTGTGCAAGGCCAGCCGGGGTATGAAAATGGAGGAGCTGGTGGAGTACATCAAGGGCATCACCAGCGAAGCATAACAAAACAACGCTGTGAGGTAAATGTACTTTACAGGATGAAAATGGTGGTAGAAAAGACAAAATGATTGACGTATCGGTGACAAATCTGGTAAAATCCTTTACCATTGGGGACAATCTGCTGGATGGCCTGTCTTTCCAGGTGAACCAGGGAGAGCGCGTGGGCATCCTGGGCAAAAACGGCTGCGGAAAGACCACTCTGTTCAAGATTTTGACCGGGGAATACGACTATGACGAGGGCGTGGTCACCATCGCCCCCGGCAAGCGGCTGGGCCTCATCTCCCAGATCCCCGTCTACCCCTACGGCTGCACCGTGGAGGGCGTGCTGGACGACGCCTTCGTCCGGGTGCATAAAATGGAGCGGGAGATGGAGGAGCTGGCCGCCAAAATGGCGGTGGGAGACGCTTCCTCCGAGACGTTGAACCGCTACGATTTCCTCAGCGCGGAGTTCGCCCGTGCGGGGGGCTACGACATCCCGGTACAAATCAACAAGGTCTGCAATGGTCTGGGCATTCCGCCGGAGATGCGGAAGCAGCCCTTCGAGATGCTCTCCGGCGGCGAAAAAACTCGGGTCAACCTGGGGCGGCTGATTTTGGAGGACACGGACATCCTGCTGCTGGACGAACCCACCAACCACCTGGACCTCCACGCGGTGGAGTGGCTGGAACGCTACCTGGACGGGTTCCGGGGGACGGTGCTGGCCATCTCCCACGACCGGTACTTCCTGGATCGGGTGGTGAACCGGGTCATTGAAATCGACCAGGGCAAGGCCAGCTTCTACGCCGGAAACTACTCGTTCTATGTGGTGGAAAAGGAAAAACGCTACCAGGAGCAGCTGAAACAGTACCAAAAGGAGCAGGCCAAAATCGCCCAGCTCACCGCCACCGCCACCCTGATGCACGAGCGGGGGACGGAGAAAATGCACAAGACCGCCTTCGCCATCGAAAAGCGGGTGGAGCGGCTGCGCACCACAGGCCGCCCGGTGGGCAAAGAGCGGGCCATGACCATGGGCTTTGCCACCCGGGACTTCCGGGGAGACGAGCTGTTTACCCTGACCGGGCTGGGCAAGTCCTTCGGCAGCCGCAGCCTGTTCTCTGACGTGAATTTGGAGGTTATTGGCGGGGAGCGC
>JAJQAS010000285.1:22945-44996 GCA_021203685.1 Clostridiales bacterium
GGGAGCGCTGCTCCTGCTGGCCGCCGGAGGGGTCCTGCTATACGCGGGAGGCCGTCCGTGGCTCTTTGGAGCGCTGCTTCTGTGGGGCCTTGGGTTGCTGTTGGCGCTGCTGACGGTGGCCGCGCTGCTGCCGCCCCGCCAGGGAAAATGGCTGCTCCGGGCGGCTGCCGCCGGGGAGCTGGCGGTCTGCGTATTGTTTGGAGGGCTGGAAGCGATGATTTACACCAACTCTGACAGCCAAATCAGCGGGGAACCGGAGATCATGGTGGTTTTGGGGGCCAAGCTCTGGAACCACGAACCTTCCCCGGTGCTGACGGGGCGGCTGGACGCCGCCCTGGACTATCTGGAAACCCACCCGGACATGACCGTGGTGGTCACCGGCGGGATGGGGGACGACGAACCGGTCTCCGAAGCCTCCTGCATGGCGGACTATCTGGTCGAGGGCGGCTTCCCCCGGGAACAGATTCTGTTGGAGGAAAGCGCCACCAACACCCTGGAAAACCTGCTGTTTTCCGCCCGGCTGCTGCAAAATCAGGGGTATTCCACGGAAAACCTGCTGGTGGTCAGCAACGGCGCGCACATGGCCCGGGTGAAGCTGCTGGCCCGGCGCATCGGGCTGGACATCAGCACCCTCTCCACACCGGTACCGGGTGGGATTGCCTACAAGACCTACTTCCGGGCCAGAGAGGGCGCGGCGCTGGTGAAATCCTGGCTGTTTGACAAAGGGACGATATAAGTATGTTTGAAAAATTGCGGCAACTGGAGCAGCGGTACAGTCTGGTGCAGGCCCGGCTCAACCAGCCGGAGACCTACGGCGACGCCGCTCTGGTGGCAAAACTGAACCGGGAATTGCGGGAGCTGGAAGAGCTGGTGACCACCTACCGGGCATGGCAGCGCTGCCAGGAGACCATGGAGCAGTCCGAGGAACTGTCTCACGACCCGGACCCGGAGCTGCGGGCGCTGGCGGCAGAGGAGTATCAGTCCGCCAAAGAGGAATCTCAGCGGCTGGAGCGGGAGCTGCAAATTTTGCTGCTGCCCAAAGACCCCAACGACGGCAAAAACGTCATCGTGGAGATTCGCGCCGGGGTCGGGGGAGAGGAGGCCGCCCTGTTCGCCCACTCCCTCTACCGGATGTACGGGATGTATGGCGACCGGCGGGGCTGGAAACAGGAGGTCGCCAATGCCAGCCTGACCGAGCTGGGCGGCGTGAAGGAAATCACCTTTACAGTCAGCGGAGAGGACGTTTTTTCCCGCATGAAGTACGAATCCGGCGTCCACCGGGTCCAGCGGGTGCCGGAGACGGAATCCGGCGGGCGGGTCCACACCTCCACCGTCACCGTGGCGGTGTTGCCGGAGGTGGACGAGGTGGAGTTTGAACTGGACCGGAACGACCTCCGCATTGACACCTTCCGCAGCTCCGGCGCGGGGGGCCAGCACATCAACAAGACCTCCTCCGCCATCCGCGTGACCCATATCCCCACGGGAACGGTGGTGGAGTGCCAGGACCAGCGCAGCCAGTTCCAGAACAAGGACCGGGCGCTGGAGATTCTGCGGGCCAGGCTCTACCAGCAAAAGCTGCGGGAGCAGCAGGAGACGGTGGCGGCGGACCGTCGCAGCCAGGTGGGAACGGGGATGCGCAACGAGCGCATCCGCACCTACAACTTCCCACAGGGCCGGGTCACGGACCACCGGATCGGATTGACCCTTTATAAGCTGGACAGCGTCATGGACGGGTCGCTGGACGAGCTGATCGACGCGCTGGCCGCCGCCGCCCAGGCGGCAAAGCTGGCGGAACATTCATTATAAACAGAAATCGGTGAAAGACAAACCATGAGGACCAAGCTGTTTATCATTCCCCAGGCAGAGGGATTCCAGGAAGAGATCGACCAGGCCGCGCATATCATCCGGGAGGGCGGTCTGGTGGCCATCCCCACAGAGACCGTCTACGGTCTGGGGGCGGACGCCCTGAACGAGGACGCGGTGTGCCGCATCTACGAGGCCAAAGGCCGCCCCTCCAACAACCCGCTCATTATCCACGTCCCCTCGGCGGACTGGCTGGCGGACTATTGCCGGGATGTACCGGAGGTGGCCTATCGGCTGGCAGAGAAGTTCTGGCCCGGCCCCCTGACCATGATTTTGCAGGCCAAAGACGTGGTGCCCAAGCGCACCACCGGCGGGCTGGACACCGTGGCCGTTCGCTGCCCCTCTCATCCGGTGGCTCTCGCCATTATCCGGGCGGCTGGGGTGCCAGTGGCGGCTCCCAGCGCCAACACATCGGGCCGCCCCAGCTGCACCACCGCCCAGCACGTCATTGAGGACATGGCGGGCAAAATCGAGGGCATCGTGGACGGGGGAGACTGCGCCGTGGGGGTGGAGTCCACCATCATCGACCTGACCTGCACGCCGCCCCAGCTGCTCCGCCCCGGCGGAATGCCACTGGAGGACATCCAGGCGGTCATCGGCACCGTCCGCATCAACGGGGCGGTCACCAGTGAACCGGCCCCCGGTGAAGTTCCCCGCGCCCCCGGCATGGCCTATCGGCACTATGCGCCAAAGGCTCCCGTCACCGTGGTGGTGGGGGAGCCGGAGCGCAGCGCCCGGTTCATCCAGGCCAACGTGGGCCGGTACTCCGGGGTCATCTGCTTCGACGAGTTCGCGGAGCGTTACCCGGAGCAGGTGGTGCAGTCCCTGGGCAGCGTGGAGGACAAGGCGGAGCAGGCCCGACGGGTGTTCGACGCCCTGCGGGCCTTCGACAGCACGCAGGTGCAGGAAATTTACGCCCAGTGCCCCGACTCCGAGGGGCTGGGCCTCGCCGTGGGCAACCGGCTGAAAAAAGCCGCCGGGTTCCACGTGGTGGAAGTCCGATGAAGGTGCTGGGCATCGTCGGCGGCACCGGCGCGGGCAAGACCACCGCCCTCCAAGAGCTGACCGCGCTGAACGCGGCGATTCTGGACTGCGATGCCATCTATCACCAGCTGCTGCGCACCAGCGTTCCCCTACAGGCGGCGCTGACCGCCCGCTTTGGGCCGGTGTCCGGCCCGGAGGGAATCGACCGGAAGAAGCTGGGCGACATCGTGTTCCACGACCCTCAGGCCCTGACTGATTTGAATGGCATCACCTTTGACTTTATCGTCCGGGAGGTGCGCCGCCAGGTCCGGGAGGCGGAGCGGGCCGGACGTTCCGCCGCGGCCATCGACGCGGTGGCGCTGCTGGAGTGTGACCTGCGGGAGGACTGCAACGAAATCATCGCCATCTGCGCCCCGGCAGAGGTCCGGGTGCGGCGCATCATGGACCGGGAGGGCATCAGCGAGGAGTACGCCCGCAGCCGTGTGGCCGCCCAGCGGGACGAGGCGTGGTATCGGGCCAGATGCGACTATGTGCTGCTCAACGACGGCAGCCGGGAGGCATTCCAGGCGGAGGCGCGGGCGCTTTTCCGGCGGCTGCTGAATGAGAGCTGCCTGTCTGGTGGTTGACAAACTGCAAACAACTGGATACAATGTAGATAAATTTTTGAATAGGAGCCGATTATCATGGAACAAACAAAAAAGGAAACGCTTTTGCTGAACCGGGACAACGGCTATGACCGCATTTCGGCGGCGGAGCGGGCAGAAATGAACGCCTACTGCGAGGGGTACAAGGTCTATCTGGACAAGGGCCGCACCGAGCGGGAGTGCGTGACTGAGACCGTGGCTATGGCCCAGGCCAGGGGCTACCGGCCTCTGGTGCGGGGCGAAGCCCTCAAAGCCGGCGACAAGGTCTATCGCGTTATCAGCAACAAATCCGTCCTGTTGGCGGTCATCGGCCAGCAATCCATGGAGAAGGGCGCGGTCATCGGCGGCGCACACATCGACTGCCCCCGGCTGGACCTGAAGCCCACCCCCCTCTACGAGGACAGCGAGCTGGCCCTGGCCAAGACCCACTATTACGGCGGCATCCGCAAGTACCACTGGGTATCCATCCCTCTGGCCCTCCACGGCGTGGTCTGCAAGGCGGACGGCGCCACCGTCACCGTCCGCATCGGGGACGAACCCGGCGACCCTGTGCTTACCATCCCCGACCTGCTGCCCCACCTGGCGGATAAACAGTCCAAGGAGCCCCTGTGGCAGGCCATCAAAGGCGAGGATTTGAACATCATCCTGGGCAGCTGCCCCGTCCCCGAAAAGGACGAGAAGGAGCGGGTCAAGCTGATGGTGCTGAACCTGCTGAACGAAAAGTACGGCATCACCGAGGCCGATTTCATTTCCGCCGAGCTGTGCGCCGTTCCCGCCTATGCCCCGGCAGACGTGGGGCTGGACCGTTCCATGATCGGCGGCTATGGGCAGGACGACCGGGTCTGCGGCTACGCCGTCCTCAAGGCCCTGTTCGACAGCGAAGACAGCCTTAAGCGCACCGGAATCTGCATCCTCACCGACAAGGAGGAAATTGGATCCTATGGCCTGACCGGCATGGACAGCGCCTACTTCGACATCTTCCTCTCTGACCTGTGCCGCGCCCAGGGGGCGGACCTCAACACCTGTATTGAGAACTCCTTCTGTCTCTCCGCAGACGTGACCGCCGCCTACGACCCCAACTTTGCCAACGTCTACGACACCCGCACCGCTGCCCGGCTGAACAAGGGCGTGGGCCTGTGCAAGTACACTGGCAGCCGGGGCAAGAGCGGTGCGTCGGACGCCCCCGCCGAGGTGGTGGCCTATGCCCGCCGGGTGCTGGACAACGCCGGCGTGGTCTGGCAGATGTGCGAGCTGGGCAAGGTAGACGAGGGCGGCGGCGGCACCATCGCCCACTACATGACCCGCCGGGGCATCGCCACGCTGGACGCGGGCACGCCGCTGTTGGCCATGCACGCCCCCTTTGAGGTGTCCGGCAAGCTGGACTGCTATATGACCTACCGGGCCATGCTGGCGTTCTACAACGACTGATCTCCTCGTATCCTGTAGTCGCATTCATTTCGCCTGTTTGGGAGGAATCTAACCTATGACCTATCTGCAATCCGCATTCCTGGGCCTGGTGCAGGGCATCGCTGAGTTTCTGCCCATCTCCAGTTCCGGCCATCTCTCGCTGTTTCAAAACTTCCTGGGGCTGCAAAGCGCGGAGGAGGCCAGCATGTTCTTCGACGTGCTGCTCCACCTGGGAACGCTCATTGCCGTGTTCGTGGTCTACTGGCGGGACATCTGGGAGATGATCCTGGAGTTCTTCCGGTGGATCGGCGACCTGGCCCACGGCGGCACGAAAGGCCAGCCGGTCCCTCCCGCCCGGCGGATGATTTTGCTCATCATCGTGGGCACCCTGCCCCTGCTGCTGGTGCTGCCCATCAAGGACGCGGTGGACAGCCTCTACAGCAACACCTACTTTATCGGCTTCGCCTTGCTGGTGACAGGTACCCTGCTCTTTGTCTCTGACCGCATGGCCCACGGCAACAAGACCGAGAAAACCGCCACCATCGTGGACGCGCTGGTGGTGGGGTGCGCCCAGGGCCTGGCCACTGTTCCCGGCCTGTCCCGCTCCGGCACCACCATCGCGGCGGGGCTGCTGCGGGGCTACCAGCGGGAGTACGCCGTGCGCTATTCCTTCCTGATGAGCATTCCGGCGGTCATCGGGGCCAACATCCTCAGTCTGAAAGACGCCTTTGAGGCGGGCATCGACGCCGATATGATCCCCGTTTACCTTGTGGGCGTGTTGGTGGCGGCGGTCTCCGGCTACTTCGCCATTCGGCTGGTGAATCTGCTCTCCAACAAGGGCAAGTTCGGCGCATTTGCCTATTACTGCTGGGGCGTGGGCGTGCTGGCCCTGGTACTTAGCTTCGTGCTATAAGGTAAAACCGTTTTTTCTTCCGGCGGGCTACGCTGCCCACTGGATTCACGAATGGAACCGCTGATGAAACGGACCTGGCGCAAGGGCTGGGGCGCGCCGTCAGCGGTTTCGTGTACGAAGGAGAATTTGTTATGGCAGCAAGTCAGACAAAAAAATCTCAAACCAAAAAGACAACGGCCAAAAAATCCGGCCAGAGCGGCAGATCCACCGCCAAAAAGTCCACCTCCGCTGCGAAAAAGACCAAGTCCGCCGCGTCCAAAACGACTGCGGCGAAAAAGGTAACGTCCGCCGGTCGGCGGCGCGGCGGTGCGCCGTCCGGCTATGGCAGAACGGTGTGGGCGGTGGTGTTGCTGGTCCTTTCGGTGTTTTCCGCGTTGAGCTGGTTCCAGGTGGAGGGGAGCTTTATTGCCCTTCTGGAGTGGCTGGAGCGGGGGATTGTGGGCTGCGGCTACTGGACCGCGCCGGTGGCACTGCTCATCGCCAGCGGCGTGCTGTTCTTCCACCGGAACCGGCCTGTGCTGGGGCGGACGATTTGCGCACTGCTGCTGCCGCTGCTCATTGGAGCGGAGGTACATACCATGTTCGGCACCCTGGACCTGGATTTGGCCGTTGACGGCGTCAGTCGGCTTTGGGACCTCCAGGGCGGGGGCTATACCGGCGGAGTGCTGGGCGGCTCGGCGGCAGTGGCGATTTCCCAGGTGTTCAGCCGACAGGGGGCTTTTTTCCTGTTGCTGCTGGTCATGGTGGCCTGCGTTATGGTGTTGACTTGCGTCACGCCGGAACTGCTGGCCGACAAAGTTTTGAGCTATCTTTCCGCCCGCCGGGAAAAACGCCGCAAGGAGAGAGCGGCGCGGCAGACAGAAGAAGAGCAGCCCCGTCCCGGTCTGCTGGAGCGGCTGAAACCTGGTGCGGCTTACGACCCGGAAGAGGACGAAGAGGAAGACGCACAGGAGGAGGCAGAGCAGCCGAAGGCGGAAAAACCCGCCCGCCGCGGCGTCTCCAGGCGGCGGTTCAAGGACGAGTTTGACCTGGAGGTAGACGAGACTGCTCCCCCGCCCCAGGAGGCACAGCCGCCGGAGGTAGGGGTGGTGGTGCCGGAGGACGAGGACTTTTTCCCCGCAAGCCAAATGCCTCGGAAACGGAGCAGACAGGAAAAACTGTTTGACGGCAAACCTGCGGTAAGCACGCCGGGGGACTACCTGGCCAAAGTGCAGCAGGAGGACCGGGAGGAACAGCCCCCGAAAAAAGCCCGAAAAAAGCGTTCCACACCCGCTCATGCTCCCGCAAAAGAGCCAGCCGTGACTGCGGAAAAGACAGAGGAAGGATATCATGTGCCCTCTGTTGAGCTGTTGAATAAAGCAGAGCAAGTCAACGGCAGCGCCGCCGGGTTGGAACTGGAAGAGACCAAAGCCCTGCTGGCCGAGACCATCCAGTCCTTTGGCATCGAATCCAACATTGTGGATGTAACCCGCGGACCGTCTGTCACCCGGTACGATCTGGAGCTGGAGCGGGGCATCCGACTTAACAAGCTGACCAACCTCTCCAAGGACATCGCCCTGAGCCTGGGCGTGGTCAGTGTCCGCATTGCCCCGGTGCCGGGGAAGAACTCGGTGGTGGGCATCGAGGTCCCCAACAAGCTGGTCAATCAGGTCACCATCCGCTCGGTCATCGACTCGAAAGAGTTCCGGGAGGCCAAGTCCCCGGTGGCGTTCGCTGTTGGCAAGGACATCGCCAACCGCAACGTGGTGGGTGACATCGCCAAGCTGCCCCATATGCTCATCGCCGGTACCACCGGCTCCGGCAAATCGGTTTGTACCAACTCCCTCATCGTTTCGCTGCTTTACAAGTCCTCTCCGGAGGACGTGAACCTCATCATGATCGACCCCAAGATGGTGGAGCTGGGCAATTACAACGGCATTCCCCATCTGCGCATCCCCGTGGTCACCGACCCCAAAAAGGCGGCGGGTGCGCTGCAATGGGCGGTGTACGAGATGATGCAGCGCTACCAGCTCTTTGCCGGACAGGGCGTGCGGGACCTGAACAGCTACAACGCAGTTGTGACAGCAAACGAAGACCTGGGGGCCGATAAACTGCCCCGCATCGTCATCGTCATCGACGAGCTGGCCGACCTGATGCTGGTGGCGGCCAAGGAGGTGGAGGAATCCATCTGTCGGGTGGCCCAGATGGGCCGTGCTGCCGGGATGCACCTCATCATCGCCACCCAGCGGCCCTCTACCGATGTCATCACCGGCCTGATGAAGGCCAACATCCCCTCCCGCATCGCCCTGGCGGTGGCGTCCTCCCTGGAGTCCCGCATCATTTTGGACAGTTCCGGCGCGGAGAACCTGGTGGGCAACGGCGATATGCTCTTCGCCCCTCTGGGCAAGGGAAAACGCCGGGTGCAGGGGTGCTTCATCTCCGAGGAGGAGGTCAACAAGGTCATTGCGGACATCAAAGAGCACTCCACACCCAATTATGACGAAGCGGTCATTCAGCAGGTGGAGGAGAACGCCAAGCAGAACGAGAAGAAGGGCAAGGGCGGCGCCTCCGCCATGAACGTGACTATGCCGGATGCCACGGAGCAGCAGCCGGAGCAGAACGAGGGGAGAGACCCTCTGTTCGTGGACGCGGTGGACACTGTAGTGGAGACGGAGATGGCTTCGGTCTCCATGCTCCAGCGGAAGCTGAAGCTGGGCTACGCCCGGGCCGCCCGCCTGGTGGACCAGATGGAGGAGGCCGGCATTGTCGGCCCCTTCGAAGGCTCCAAGCCCCGGAAGGTGCTGGTCAACAAGGAACGCTGGAGCGAGATGAAGCTCCAGATGGGCCA
The DNA here is from genome assembly GCA_021203685.1 of Clostridiales bacterium. GTDB lineage: Bacteria > Bacillota > Clostridia > Oscillospirales > Oscillospiraceae > Onthomonas. Next base: position 31,584 of record JAJQAS010000285.1, read on the forward strand.
GCAGGGCGGGCTGGACGCCAACCTGGAGCTGGCGAAGGCCATGAGCGCCGCCGCCGACGCGGAGGCGTTCTCCGGTCCCGAAGAACTGTAGCAACGACCTCCGGTGGGAGGGGCAGGCCGCCCTCCCGTCGGGGGCTTTTGGGGAAAATTAAAAAATCTTTGAAAAAGTGCTTGACAAATCGGGTCAGGTCTGCTATACTCAATACATCAAAAAGAAGTGAGAGAAAACGAGAGTACTCTTTCTCTTGGGGGCGGTGTTCCGGCGGCTGCCCTGGTTCTGAGATCGCCGATGGTGTCCCTTCCGTTTGGTACAGCGCGAAGTCACAAGATTCCCGTGGTAACCCCGTCCTCTGGTCAGTCATGAGGAGGTAATCCAGCGCAGGTGTGGCGGCTGCGAGGTGCCCTGTTCACAGAAGCTCCATTGATGGGTTTGCTGCCCAGCCGTGCCAGTGAAAGTGAGGAAATGGTTATGGTACTTGATTTCAAAATAGCAGAGAGTTGACCCAGACCAAAACAGAATGTGCGGTTTGGGTCAACTCTTTTTTTGTGTCATTTACCATGTAAAAACCTTACGAAGCTCGGCTCAAAGTGCGTTGATATGATATGAGGTGCAAAACGACATGAAAACGATACAGATCCCCCACCCGGAGCGGGAAAAGGTCACGCTGGAGGCGTATTTGCTGGACGGCAGCCTGAAGCTGGGGCAGGAGGTCAAACGCCCGGCGGTGGTGGTCTGCCCCGGCGGGGGCTATCTCTACCACTCTCCCCGGGAGGCGGAGCCGGTGGCTCTGGCCTACGCCGCCAAAGGTCTCCACGCCTTTGTGCTGCGCTACTCCCTGGGGTGGGACGCGGCGGGCTTCGCCCCGCTGCAAGAGCTGGACTGGGCCATCGGCCTCATCCGCGCCCACGCGGAGGAGTGGAACATCGACCCGGAGAAGATTCTGGCCTGCGGCTTCTCCGCCGGGGGGGCACCTGGCGCTGGTGGGCGGTCTGCTGGGGCAGGAGAAGCCCAACGGCCTGATTTTGGGCTACCCTGCCACCAAACTGGTGATGGAGGGCAACACCCTGATGTGCCGCCTGCTGACCGGCAAGGACGAACCCACGCCGGAAGAGGCCCGATGGCTGGACCTGGCGCCCCAGGTGACGGCGGCCGCGCCGCCCCTGTTCGTGTTCACCACCGGCGAGGACGCACTGACCCGGCGGATGTGCCTGTATCTGGTCACCGCCTATGACGACTGCGGGCTGCTGTGTGAGTTCCACCTGTTCCAGAAAGGCCCCCACGGGTACAGCGTGGCCAATGCCACCAGTGCCAACGGCTCCAGCCAGGTGCTCAGCCCCCACGTGGCAAAGTGGCTGGACATGAGCGTGGAGTGGCTGTTCTCCGTCTTTGGGGAGCCGGAGTTCCTGGATGTCAGCACCAGCCACATCATGGAGGCCCTCAAAGAGATGGGCCTTGACCTGACCGCCGGAGACGAGGCGGGCAACGCATGACAATTTGCAATTTGCAATGAGCAATGTGCAATGGCCGGTTTTTCAGCCGTTGCGCATGAGACAAAAGCACCCCCACGCTGCCCCGTGAAAGGAAAGCGTGGGGGTTACACATTTGTTTCGTCGGTCAGTCCTCCACCGGGAACACGCCGAACTCATAGCCCTGTTCCCGGGCGCCGTCGATGAAGTCGCCCAAAATCTCCGCGTTGGTGGTGGACACCGCGTGGAGCAGGTAGATCGCACCGGGGTGCAGGTATTCCAGGCAGGCGTTGAGGGCCTCGTCCGGGTCCATCTGGTTCTCGGTGTCGTAGTCCTTGTAGGCGAAGGACCAGAACACGCTCTTGTAGCCCATTTGGTCCAGCAGGGCCACGGCCTGTTCGCTGGCCACGCCCTCCGGGAACCGGAACAGCTTCATCTGGTAGCCAAAGGTGTCATAGACCAGGTCGTTCAGGGTCTTGATGTCCTCGTACTCGGCCTCGGCCCCCAGCTGGGGCATACCGCCGGAGGGGTGGGCACAGGTGTGGTTGCCCACGATATGGCCCTCATCGATCATGCGCTGCACCAGGTCTGGCTGCTCGTCATAAAACTGCTTGGTGATGAAGAACACGGCGGTGACGCCCTTTTCTTTCAGGGTGTCCAGGATGTCCGGCGTACAGCCGTTTTCGTACCCCTCGTCCATGGTCAGGTAAATGATTTTTTCCTCGGTGTCGATGTGTGTGTAGCCGTTGTACTGGCTATAGTAGTTATCGTAGTAATAAATGCCATCAGGTCGGTTCAGCTCGTCCCGGTTGGAATTGTTAAAACCGTAGGACAGGCTCTCGTTGCTCAGGGCGCTGAGGGCGTCGAAATCCACGTTGGTCACGTCCATCTTCACGGTGTAGTCGTAGGTGCCGGAAACTGTGCCGGTCTCCTCCGCGTCCGCGCCCACAGAGCTGTCCGCGCTGTCGGAAGCGTCGGCGGGGTCCGTTTCGGTGGATCTGTCGGCGCTGGTGTCGCCCTCAGTCACATCCACAACGGTGCTGGCTGCGGCGGCGGAGCCTTCGGCACTGGCGTCTGCGGAAGACACGGAGCTGTTGCCTCCGGCGCAGCCGGACAGCAGGGAGAGACAGAGGGAAAACGCCAGAAGCAGCGCGATAAATCCACGGTGTAAACCTTTCATATCAGGAAACCTCCAAAATGATACTGGTACGTTTATTTTAACCGCAAACGGGGGATTCTTGCGGGAGGTCTGGCCTACTGTGGGAAAAGTCACAGTACAGACCGCTTCATTATACGACCATTCGGGGGTTTTCGTCAATATCCGGGCTGAAAAAATTTTAAGGGAACAAGTGAAGGCGCAGAAAAACCCTCTTGACAACCCCGCCAAAATCCGTTAGAATACCTGACAAGCCAAAACAATATGCGATGACAGGGAAGAGTAGCGTCCCCGCCGTTTTTCAGAGAGCTTCCGGTTGGTGCAAGGAAGCAAGCGGCCCTCGTGAATACCCCCTTGAGCAGCTGCCCCAACGGGTTTCACCAAGTAGGCGCAGCCGGGTTGCGACCGTTATCCCGCCGGAGTCTTTGACTCCCTGAGGTTCGCCCCGCGAGGGGCCGACGCATCAGAGGTGGTACCGTGCATTTGCGCCCTCTGTCCCAGTGCGGACAGGGGGCTTTTTTGGCGCAGTCTTCTGTCTAGAAAACTTCAAAAAGGAGACGAACAACCATGCAAATTTACGAAGAACTGCAAGCCCGCGGCCTCATCGCCCAGGTCACCGACGAAGACCAGGTTCGGGAACTCATCAACAACGGCAAGGCCACCTTCTATATCGGCTTTGACCCCACGGCGGACTCCCTCCATGTGGGTCACTTCATGGCCCTGAGCCTGATGCGCCGCCTGCAAAAGGCGGGCAACCGGCCCATCGCTCTGCTGGGCGGGGGTACCGGCATGATCGGCGACCCCTCTGGCAAGAGTGATATGCGCAAAATGCTGACCCCGGAGACCATTCAGCACAACATCGAGTGCTTCAAAAAGCAGATGAGCCGCTTCATCGACTTCGGCGAGGGCAAGGCCATGATGGTCAACAACGCCGACTGGCTGCTGAACTTGAACTATGTGGAGCTGCTGCGGGAGGTGGGGGCCTGCTTCTCCGTCAACAATATGCTGCGGGCCGAGTGCTACAAGCAGCGGATGGAGAAGGGCCTCTCCTTCCTGGAGTTCAACTACATGATCATGCAGAGCTACGACTTCTACGTCCTGTACCAGAAGTACGGCTGCAACTTCCAGTTCGGCGGCAACGACCAGTGGTCGAATATGCTGGGCGGCCTGGAGCTGATCCGCCGGAAGCTGGGCAAGACCGACGCCGCCGCCATGACCATCACCCTGCTGCTGAACAGCGAGGGCAAAAAGATGGGCAAGACGGAAAAGGGCGCGGTCTGGCTGGACCCGGACAAGACCTCCCCCTACGAGTTCTACCAGTACTGGCGCAACGTCAGCGACAGCGACGTCATCAAGTGCCTGAAAATGCTCACCGAGGTACCGCTGGAGGAGATTGCCGTCATGGAGACCTGGCAGGACAGCAAGCTCAACCAGGCCAAGGAAGTGCTGGCCTTCGAGCTGACCAAACTGGTCCACGGGGAGGAAGAAGCGACCAAGGCACAGCAGACCGCCCGCAGCCTTTTCGGCGCGGGCAGCCAGCAGGCGGATATGCCCACAACGGAGCTGTCCGAGGCCGACCTGACCGACGGTAAAATCTCCATTGTCAAGCTGCTGGTGCAGACCGGGCTGGCCGCCTCCAACGGCGAGGCCAAAAAGCTGGTGAAGGGCGGCGGTGTGTCCGTGGACGGCGAAAAGGTCGCCGCCATCGACGCGGCCTTCGCCGTCCCCGCCGAGGGGCTGGTGCTCCGCAAGGGCAAGAAGGTCTACCGCAAGGTGGTTCTGGGCTGACAAAGGAAAAGAACAACTGCAACGCCTGTCCGGTTCATCCGGGCAGGCGTCGTTTTGTCATCGGTGCGAGGGATGCTTTCTGAGCGGAAAAGGACGGTTTGCCTTGCATGAATCGGAAAGTATGGTATACTATACACTGGAAATGCAAGTGTTGTCTTACAGGGAGGCGCGATATGAGCAGCGAGAACAGGTCATACGCAAGAGAGGAGCAGAATGACAATGCCGAAGATCGGTACAAAAAGGCACTGGACGACCGGTTGCACGCCGTAGGGCCGAACCACCCGGCCACCGCTGCGGCCCGCCTTTCTCTGGGAATGGTTTATTGTGAACAGGGGGATGCGGCAAGGAACGAGGCCACTGTACAGGCAAAGGTGCTGGGGCCAGATCACCCCCGCACGATTCACGCGCGAGACCAGGCGCGCAGTAAGTACGCGAGCGCAGAGGAACAGTGCCAGCAGGCGCTGGACATCCTGCTGCAAGCCTGCGGCCCAAACCATTTGGATACGGCTGCCGCCTATACCAGCCTGTGCCTGATTTACCGTCGGCAGGGTGATGACCTCCGAGCAGAGGACGCCGCGCGAAAGGCGTTGTCCATTCGGGAAAATGCCCTCGGCCCGGAGCATTTGGAGACAGCCGACAGCTGCAATGACCTGGGAATCGTCTATGAACGTCAGGGAAGGTACGAGGATGCGTTGAGGTTGTTCCTCCAAGCCTGGAAGATACAGCTCTACCAATTAGGCCGCACACATTCCACGACCCAGCGAACCAGGAACGACATCCGCCGAGTGTTCCCTCACACCCAGTACAGAAATCAAGACTACAGGAGATGGCTGGACGAACAGCTGTCATAGAGAGGAGACCCCCAATGCCCGTTGCACCCACCCACTGGACGCCCTTCGCCACGCCGGAGGAGCGCCTGGACTACTTAAAAGAACACAAGTTGACCCCCAAAACCCACACCGCCCCCAAGGAGCTGGTTTACGCCGGCATCGACGCGGCGGAGCCGGTGCCCTGCACCGCCGAGGGGACGGCGGACGGCTGCACCCTGGTCATCCGGGTGGGGGAGGCGCTGCACTGCATCCACCCGGACTACCTGGTGGAGATGCAGACCAAACGCCGCCAGGCCGCCCCCGCGACCCGGCGGAAAGCCGCCCCCAAACCGGCGCCGGCGCCAGAGGTGGACTGCGTCGCCATCGACTTCGAGACTGCCACCCGGGAGATGGACAGCGCCTGCTCCCTGGGCGTGGCGGTGGTCCGGGGGCTGGAGGTGGTGGATACCTGGTACCACCTGATTCAGCCGCCAGAGAACCGTTACGAGGAGGCCAACGTCCGGGTCCACGGCATCACCCCCGCCCAGACCGCCGACCAGCCCACGTTGGACGAGCTTTGGCCGGAGCTGCGGCGGTTTTTCGACGGGACGCTGGTGCTGGCCCACAACGCCCGGTTCGACGTGGGGGTGCTGCGGAAAAGCCTCTCCCAGTCGGACAGTATCCCCAACTTCCGCTATGCGGACACCCTGCAAATGGTGAAAAACGTGGTGCCGGGGCGGCACGGGCTGGACGCCTGCTGTGACTACTTCGGCATCTTCCTGGCGCACCACCACAACGCCCTGGACGATGCGGTGGCCTGCGCGGAGGTCGCCATTCGCTGCGCCAATCTGGCGGGGTGCGCCAGCGTCCGGGATTGCCTCCGCCAGCGGCGGCTGAACACCACCGATTTCCACCGCAAGACCTCCACCTACCAGCGCTACGCGGCCAAGGCGGTGCGCCTCTCAGACGTGACCGCCACGGTGGAGCAGTTCGACCTGACCCACCCGCTCTATCAGAAAACGGTGGTGTTCACCGGCGATCTCGCCATTGACCGGGCCGAGGCCGTCCAGCGGGCGGTCAACAAGGGCGCGGTGGTCAAGTCCGGGGTCTCCGCCAAAACGGACGTGCTGGTGGTAGGCCGCCAGGGGCAGTCCGCCGCCGCGCCGGAGAGCGGCAAGGAGCGCAGGGCCAGAGAACTGACCGAAGCCGGAAAGGCGAACATCCGCGTTATGGACGAGGCGGAGTTTATGGCGCTGGTGGGGGAGTGACCCACCCCCCGAAAACCGAATAGAAACGACACAGCGCCGCGCAACCTTCACACGGGTTTGCGCGGCGCTGCTTTGCTGTTTTGTTTTACAGCTGTCCCATCAAGTTGACCATCTCAATGGCGGAGAGAGCGCAGTCATAGCCCTTGTTGCCCGCTTTGCTGCCTGCGCGGGCAATGGCCTGTTCGATGTTCTCGGTGGTGATGACGCCGAACAGCACCGGCACCCCCGTAGCCAGCCCCACCTGGGCGATGCCCTTGGAGACCTCGTTGCACACGTAGTCGTAGTGAGAGGTGTCCCCCCGGATGACCGCTCCCACGCAGATGACCGCGTCGTACTCCCCGGACTGAGCCATTTTGGAGGCGACGATGGGGATTTCAAAGGCCCCCGGCACCCAGGCGGCGGTGATGTTGTCCTCGTCCACGCCGTGGCGCACCAGACCGTCCACCGCGCCGCCCAGCAGCTTGTTGACGATGATCTCGTTGAACCGGGAGGCGATGATGCCCACCTTCATGCCCTTTGGGGCGACGACTTTTCCTTCCAAAACGCGAATTTCTTTCATAGTGTGGTTCCTCCTGTATTTTTCAGATAATGGTTTTGGCTCTGCGTCCGGCAATCAACGCCCGGCCTTCGGTTTCCCATAATTGCACATTGCACATTGCTAATTGCAAATTGACTTACACTTTGATTTGCGTGAAAATATGTCCCATCTTCTTCTGCTTCGTTTTCAGATAGAAGGAGTCGTACCGCTGGGGCGGCACCTCGATGGGTACCCGCTCCCGAATTTCCAGCCCGAAGCCGGACAGCCCGTAGACCTTGTCCGGGTTGTTGGTCAGCAGCCGCAGGGACTTCACCCCCAGGTCAGCCAAAATCTGTGCCCCCACCCAGTACTCCCGGAGATCGGGGGCGAAGCCCAGCCGGACGTTGGCCTCCACCGTGTCCAGCCCCTGCTCCTGGAGCTCGTAGGCTTTCAGCTTGTTGATAAGGCCGATGCCCCGGCCCTCCTGCCGCATATAGAGGACAACGCCCCGCCCTTCCTGCTCCACCTGGGTCATGGCCTGCTGGAGCTGCAAGCCGCAGTCGCACCGGAGGGAACCGAAGGTGTCCCCGGTGAGACACTCCGAGTGGACCCGGCAGAGGACGTTTTCCCCGTCGCCCAGGTCGCCCTTCACCAGGGCCAGGTGGTGTTCCCCGGTCAGGTCGTTGACGTAGCCGTAGATTTGGAACTGTCCGTACTGGGTGGGCAGCTTGGCGCAGGCTTCCCGAACCACATGCTTTTCGTGGACGCGCAGGTAGTCCTGGAGGTCGTGGATGGTGACGACCTTCAGGCCCAGCTCCTTCGCCAGCGCCAGCAGCTCGGTGGTGCGCATCATGGTACCGTCCTCCCGCATGATCTCGCAGCAGAGGCCGCACTCCTCCAGCCCTGCCAGGCGGCACAAATCCACCGTGGCCTCGGTGTGGCCGCTGCGGGTCAGCACGCCGCCCCGCCGGGCCACCAGCGGGAACACATGGCCGGGGCGGCGCAGCTCCTCCGGCCTGGTGGCCGGGTCCACACACTTGCGGCAGGTGTACCCCCGCTCGGCGGCGGAGATGCCGGTGGTGGTGTCCACATGGTCGATGGACACGGTGAAGGCGGTGGAGTGGTTGTCGGTGTTCACCTTGACCATCTGCTCCAGGCCCAGCCGGGCCGTCACCGCCTCGCTCATGGGAGTGCAAATCAGCCCTTTGGCGTGGACGGCCATAAAGTTGACGTTCTCCGTAGTGGCGAACCGGGCCGCACAGATCATGTCCCCCTCGTTCTCCCGGTCCGGGTCGTCGATGCAGACGACAATGCGCCCGGAGCGCAGGTCGTCCAGCGCTTCCTCAATGGTGTTGTAGTCACGTTCCATTCAAAGTCCCTCTTTTCATTCAGAATCCGTACTCTTTCAAAAAATCCATGGTCAGCGTGCCTTCTGCCTGGGGAGCGGGTGCAGCGGACTGTTGGCTCAGCAGCTTTTCCACATACTTCCCCACGATGTCCGTCTCCAGGTTGACCACGTCCCCAGGCTTTTTCCGCAGAAGGGTGGTCTCCGCCCCAGTGTGGGGGATGACGGACACCTGAAAGTCCCGCTCCGTCACCTCGGCCACGGTCAGGCTGACGCCGTCGATGGCGATGGAGCCTTTCTCCACCACCAGCCGCAAAATGTCCGCTCCGGCACGAATTTTGACCCAGACGGCGTTTTCCTCCCGCCGCAGGGCGGTGACAGAGCCAGTGCCGTCGATGTGACCGGCCACCATATGCCCCCCAAATCGTCCGTCGGCGGGCATGGCCCGCTCTAAATTCACCAGGTCGCCGGGGCGGCAGCTTCCCAAGCTGCTGCGGCGGGCGGTCTCGGCCATGATGTCCGCCGTGAAGCCCTCCGGCTCCAGGGCGATCACCGTCAGGCACACGCCGTTCACCGCGATGCTGTCGCCGATTTTCGTTCCCTCCAGCACCTTTTTGGCCCGGATGGAAAGCTGCCCGGAGACGCCGCTCAGCGTCAGCCGCCGGACGCTGCCCAGTTCCTCAATCAGTCCTGTAAACATCCTCTGTCCTCCTTCACCCGGTAATCCAGCAGCAGGTCGTCCCCGATTTGGCTGACCGCCGCCAGATCCAGCCGCCACGCCTGGTCCGGCAGAGCCACGCCAGCCCCCTCCACCGGGGACTTGCCGCCCCCGCCGAACAGCTTGGGGGCCACGAACGCCTTGACCTCCCGGACGATGCCCGCCCGGAGGGTGCTCTCGTTGAGGGTGCCGCCGCCCTCCAGCAAAACGCTGTCGATGCCCATCGCCCCCAGCGCCCCCATCAGCGCGGGCAGATTTACCTTCCCATCATCGGCAGGGCAGGGGAGCACCTGCACTCCCAGATTTTCCAGCGCTGCCCGTTTCGCCGGGGCAGGGCTGCCGCCGCAGGCCACGACGGTTTTGTACTGCCCGGCGGTGGCACAGATGCGGCTGTCCAGCGGGATACGCAGGCGGCTGTCGCAGATGATGCGAACCGGGCTGCGTCTGCCCTCCAGCCGCACGTTCAGCATCGGGTCGTCCGCCAGCACGGTGCCGATACCCGCCATAATGCCGGAGTAGGCAGCCCGCAGTTCCTGCACCTTCTGCCGGGCGGGTTCCCCGGTGATCCACTTGGAGGCCCCGGCGCGGGTGGCGATCTTGCCGTCCGCCGTCATGGCATATTTCATCACCACATAGGGGGTTTTCGTGGTGATGTAGTGGAAGAACACCGGGTTCAGTTTGTCGCACTCTCCCCGCAGGAAGTCCTCAGTCACCTCTACGCCGTGTTCCCGGAGGATTTGTACCCCCTTGCCCGCCACCAGCGGGTTGGGGTCCCGGGAGCCGACGAACACCCGCGCAATGCCGCTCTCCAAAATCGCCTGGGTGCAGGGGGGCTGCCGCCCGTAGTGACAGCATGGCTCCAGCGTCACGTACATGGTGGCCCCCTCCGCGCTCTCCCGGAGGGAGGCAAGGGCGTTCCGCTCTGCGTGCAGCTCGCCGTATCTGGCGTGATAACCCTCGCCGATGATGCGTTTGTCCTTGACGATGACCGCCCCTACCAGCGGGTTGGGGTTGGTCCAGCCGGCGCCCCGCCGGGCCAGGTCGATGGCCCGGCGCATATAGTCCTGGTCTGTCATAGTTTCGCCTGCCTTTCGTTCTGAAAAAATTAGCACGATTAGTGTGGTGCTGTTTTCGTATCCCCCTCAGCGCACAAAAAACGCGCCCTGCGGAAACTCTCTCCACAGGGCGCAATGGTTGGCATAAGCTAACTTTCACTGCGTTACTGAAACAAAAAAGCTCTGAAATGGCATCCCATCCCAGAGCGCGGACTGCTTCCACCTCACCCGACAAAACAGGAAAAGGGGAGAGCGGTCACTTTCTTCTTTCATCCAGACTATACTGTCGGCCCCGGAGTTCCACCGGATCATGCCTTTCGGCTCGCGGGCTATACCGCCGGTAGGGACTTGCACCCTGCCCTGAAGAATTATTCCGTTCACTGGGGTCATTATACGCCGCTGTGGGCCGCTTGTAAACCCCCAATCTGAAATTTTTGCGCGTCCCACCCAATAAACCCACTAACCTACTTGCAAAACCAGTTGACAAAGCACGCAAACCCTCGTATAATCATAACAATAGAAGTGAACACGGAAGGGGAGCCGCGTGACGGCTCCTTTGGTTCCGTTTGGGGGAGGTCGTTCCTATGTCCACGGATATGGAGTCCAAAATCAAAGGCATTGTGGACTATATCGTGGCCGACGCGGAGGCGGAGCATCGGCTGAAAAATCTGTCCATCCACTTGCAGCCAGACAAGCGGGTCATCATCGGGATTCTGGAAAAGCTCCAAATCATCCTCTTTCCCGCTCACTTCGGCAGGAAAAAGGTCAGCGAGTTCGCCGTCAAATACGAGCTGGGCGGGCTGGTGGAGGAGGTCTACACCGACCTGACCGATCAGATCACCCTGGCCCTGCTCCACAGCGAGGCATACGCCGACCTGCCCAAGCGGGAGCGCAAGCAGGTGGCCGCAGGGCTGGCGGAGCAGTTTCTGGACACCCTGCCCCGGCTGCGGGACTACCTGAAAATGGACATTCAGGCGGGTTTCGAGGGGGACCCCGCCGCCTTCAACACCGATGAGATCATCTTCTCCTATCCCGGTTTCTATGCCATCATGGTCAACCGGCTGGCCCATGAGCTGCACCTGCTCAAGGTGCCGCTGATCCCCCGCATCATGACCGAGCACGCCCACGGACAGACCGGCATCGACATCCACCCCGGGGCCACCATCGGGCGGTACTTCTTCATCGACCACGGCACCGGCGTGGTCATCGGGGAGACCACCACCATCGGCGACAGGGTAAAGATCTACCAGGGCGTCACCCTGGGCGGCCTGTCCACCCGGGCGGGTCAGGGCCTGCGCAGCGTCAAGCGTCACCCCACCATCGAGGACGACGTGACCATCTACTCCAACGCCTCCATTTTGGGGGGTGAGACGGTCATCGGCAAAGGCTGCGTCATCGGCGGCAACGCCTTTATCACCCAGTCCGTCCCGCCCCATACGCGGGTCAGCATCCGCACCCCGGAGCTGCTGTATAAACCGGATGAGTTCTGTGTCACCGACCAGAGCGAGTATTGGACTTACGAGATTTAAAGTTGCAGAAAGATAAAAAAACGAGCCATGCCCAGGCACTTCCGCCGGGTATGGCTCGCATTTTTCGTGTTTTGCTGTTTCGCTCTGGCCGCTAGTCACTAACCACTGGCCACTATCACGCCTTTCCCAGCTTTTCCTCCACCTTGCCCGTCAGCCAGGCCACGAAGGGCTCCATGCCCTCGCCGGTGCGGGAGGACACCGGGAACACCCGGACGTTGGGGTTCACGCCTTTGGCGTTGTCCGTCACCCGCTGGGGGTCGAAGTCGAAGTAGGGGAGCATGTCGTATTTGTGCAGCACCAGTCCGTCGCAGGTGGCAAACATCAGGGGGTACTTCTCCACCTTGTCGTCCCCCTCCGGGATGGACAGCACCGCCACACGGAAGTCCTCGCCAATGTTAAACTCGGCGGGGCAGACCAGGTTGCCGATGTTCTCCACGAAAATCACGTCCAAATCGCCCAACTCAAACAGGGGCAGGATGTTCTGGATGGACATGGCCTCGATGTGGCAGGCCCCCTGGGTCTGGAGCTGGACGCAGGGAACGCCCATGCCCTGCATGGTCTCCGCGTCGATCTGCCCGGCGATGTCGCCCTCGATGACGCCCACCCGGTAGCGGGGAGACAGCGCCCGGATGAGGCCCATAATGAGGTTGGTTTTCCCCGCGCCGGGGGACCCCATCACGTTGACCAGACAGACCCGCTGCTGCGTCAGCAGGTCCTTGACCGCCTGACTGACATCCTCGTTCCACTCCATGACCTGCTTGACGACCTTGATTTCCATTGTTCCGCCTCCATAGGGTTCAAATTCACGCTATTATATCATTGGATGACGGAAAACACAAGACATTTTATTGAGCTATTAGCCATTAGCCGTTAGCTGTTCGTCAGGCATTTCCAGGGAAAAGCATACAGCTCAAAGGGAAATCGACGGACAAAATCACAGTCGTTTGCAAAACGCACAGACCCAAAGCGCAACGCTTAAAACCATGCGCCGCCAGGCTGAGAGCTAATAGCGAAAAGCTAACAGCTCAAATGCACCCATGCGTCCGCCAGACTGGGGTCGTTGAACAGCGTCCCCCTGGGCGGGGTCAGGGTAAAGGCCAGCAGCACACCGACAGCAAGGATGTACAGCCCAGCCAGCAGCGAGAGACTACTCCGGGGCACGGGCAGCCACCGCCGCAGGGGAAAGTAAGCGGCGATGGTCACCACGAAAAGCGCCAGATCCACCGCCAGCAGCCGCCCGCCCAGCACAACATGATAGCTCCACGCTGCAACCAGCATCCCCGCGCAGCACAGCAGGATGGCGGTCAGGCCGCCAGCGCGCCGCTCCTTGGAGTAAAACGCGAACTCCACCAGCAGCAGGGGCCAGAAGATGAGCTTGACGTGTTCCCAGATGCTCTCGTTCACCGGGGAGAGGAACTCCGTCAAAATGCTGGGCCAGAGGCCAAAGAGGCCGTGCAGGCCCACCCCAGCAGCAGCGCCGCCGCGAAGGGCGGCAGACAGCGTTTGATTTCCGCAATGGGTATCCGTTCCCTGAGTTGCTCCATAACGCGCCTCCCTCTGATTCGTCTGGGATACCCTATGCAGAAAAGCCGAAAATAGACCGCCCCGGCGGCGAAAAACGAGGCCCGGAACCCCAAAAGGCTCCGAACCTCGTTTGTGTTCGATGATTGGCTTCCCTGTGCAGGAACGCCCTGCCGATTCTGCACCCTGTAGGGGCGGCCCGTGTGTCAAGAGACACATGGGTAACACCTGTGAAGAGAC
>JAJQAS010000047.1 GCA_021203685.1 Clostridiales bacterium
CGGACCCCAAAGAGCTGGAGCTGGCGGACGCCATCATCCTGCCCGGCGTGGGGGCCTTCCCCGATGCGGCAGCCAGGCTGGAGCAGCGGGGCATGATGGCGGAAATTCGCCGCCAGAGCGTCAAGAAGCCGGTTTTGGGCATCTGTCTGGGGATGCAGCTGCTGTTCGAGACGGGGTACGAAATTCGGGAGGCCCAAGGCTTGGGCCTCATCCCCGGCACGGTGGAGTACATCCAGACCCAGTATAAGCTGCCCCACATCGGCTGGAACAGCCTGCAATTCCACACCCCTTCCCCCCTGTTCGACGGGGTGGAGGAGGGAAGTTATGTGTACTTCGTCCACTCCTTCCGGGGGATGCCCGCCCGGCCGGAGGATGTCATCGCCACCACCGACTACGGCACGGAGATCACCGCCGCCGTCCAGCGGGGCAACGTCTTTGGCACCCAGTTCCACCCGGAGAAGTCCGGGGACATTGGGCTGCAAATGCTGCGGAACTTTGGAGGGCTGAACCGATGATCATTGAACCGGCAATCGACTTGAAGGACGGGCGGGTGGTTCGCCTCAAAAAAGGAGAATTTGACACCGTCCATCAGGTGGCGAACGACCCATTGGCGGTGGCGCGGGAGTTCGCCGCCGCAGGAGCCAAAGTCATTCATATGGTAGACCTGGACGGCGCCCGGCAGGGCGTCCGGGTCAACGGCACCATCGTCCGCCGGGTGGCTCAGGAGAGCGGCTTACAGGTGGAGATGGGCGGCGGCATCCGCACTATGGCCGACCTGGAGGCCGTGGACGCCATGGGCGTGTGGCGCATGGTCATCGGCTCCGCTGCTGTGGAACACCCGGAGTTTGTGAAAGAGGCCGTGGAACGCTACGGTGAGCGCATCGCCGTGGGCGTGGACGCCAAGGACGGCGAGGTGAAAACCGCCGGGTGGGAGAAGGGCAGCGGCCTCCACTATCTGGACTTCGCCCGCTCGATGGAAGAATTAGGCGTGAAAACGCTGGTGTTCACCGACATCGACACCGACGGGATGCTCTCCGGCCCCAACTTCGACAGTCTGCGAAAGCTCCAGGCCGCCGTCTCCTGCCAAATCGTGGCCTCCGGCGGCGTGCATGTACTGGAGGACATCGTCAAACTGGAAGAAATGGGCCTCTACGGGGCCATCATCGGCAAAGCCTACTACGCCGGGACCATCGACCTGGCGGCGGCAGTGCGCGTGGGCGGTAGCCAGGCCAACCCGTAAGGAGGAGGGAACCCTATGTTAGCAAAGAGAATCATTCCCTGCCTGGACGTGCGGGACGGACGGGTAGTCAAAGGGGTCAACTTCGTCAACATCCGGGACGCAGGCGACCCGGTGGAGCTGGCGGCCTACTACTCCCAGCAGGGAGCCGATGAGATCGTCTTTCTGGACATCACCGCCACCTACGAGGCCCGCAAGACCGTGGCCGACATGGTGCGCCGGACGGTGGAACGGGTCTACGTCCCCGTGACGGTGGGCGGCGGCATCCGCACCGTGGAGGACTTTCAGGAGCTGCTGCGGGCTGGGGCGGACAAAATCAGCGTCAACTCCGCCGCCGTCAAGGACCCCACCCTCATCTCCCGCGCCGCGGAGCGGTTTGGCAGCCAGTGCGTGGTGCTGGCCATCGACGCCCGTCACCGGGCCGAGGGCGGCTACGAGGTGGTGGTGGCCGGAGGCCGCATCCCCACCGGCAAGGACGCGGTGGAATGGGCCAAGGAGGGCGAAGCCCTGGGCGCGGGCGAAATTCTGTTGACCAGCATGGACGCCGACGGCACCAAGCAGGGCTTCGACATCGAAATGACCAAAGCCATCACCGACGCGGTGAACATCCCCGTCATCGCCTCTGGCGGCTGCGGCAGTTTGGCCCACTTTGCGGAGGTGTTCCAGCAGGCGGACGCGGACGCGGCGCTGGCGGCCTCCCTGTTCCACTTCGGGGAACTGACCGTTCCCCAGGTGAAGGACTATCTGCGGGGGCAGAACATCCCCGTGCGGTAATGAGGTAAACCATATGATTGATTCCAAAGACCTGTTTCAAAAATCCGATTTGATCCCCGTTATCATCCAAGACCGGGAGACGAAAGACATCCTGATGCTGGGCTTTACCAACGAGGAAGCGTATTTGAAAACGCTGGAGACCCACACCGCCTGGTTCTGGAGCCGCAGCCGCCAGAAGCTGTGGAACAAGGGCGAGACCAGCGGCAACTTCCTCTTCGTGAAGAAGATGATCACCGACTGCGACACCGACACCCTGCTCTACATCTGCGACCCCAAAGGCCCCACCTGCCACACCGGGGCGCGGAGCTGCTTTTTCCGGGACATCTGGGAGGAGGAGCCATGAGCCGGGCGCAGCAGGCCATCCAGGAGCAGTACGACGTGGCCCTGGACCGGGAAAACCACCCCGTGGGAGGCAAATCCTACACCAACTACCTCTACACCCAGGGGCTGGATAAAATCCTGAAAAAGTGCGGCGAGGAGACCTTTGAGGCGGTTATCGCCGCCAAAAATGACGATACCGCCGAGACGGTGGGGGAGCTGAACGACGTGATCTACCACGTCACGGTGCTGCTCTGCCAGCAGGAGGTGCCCCTCTCCGCAGTGATGGACGCGCTGAACGTCCGCTGTGCCGCCCAGGGGCTGGGGGTGGACGAGGTTTACGACATCATCGCCCAGCGGGGCGCCAGCGGCGACGCGGACTCCTACACCGCCTATCTGTTCGGCCAGGGGCTGGACAAGATTTTGAAAAAGGTGGGAGAGGCGTGCAGTCTGCTCCTGCTGGCGGGCAAGGCCGGGGACAGGGAGAAAATCGCCTATGAGACGGCGGACCTGCTCTACCACCTGCTGGCCATGATGGTGGAAAAAAACATCCCCGTGGCGGCGCTGGCGGACGAGCTGGACCGCCGCAGCGGAAAAACCGGCAACCTGAAAACCTTTCACAGCACCAATTTGAATACCTGAATCCTCGCATTTCTCGCATTTACTCTGACCGAGCGAATATAAGAAAAAAGGATGGAACATTCCATGAAGGATCAGCTTTTTGTCAAGCGCGTCATCATGTGTCTGGTGGGCGTGTGCATCTGCGGCATTTCCGTAGGCTTTTTCAACACCGCCGTCTTCGGCGTGAACCCCTTTCAGTGCTTCGCCCAGGGGCTGCACAAACAGTTCCAGTTTATCCCTGTTTTCGCCAGCTACGGCACCTTTTACGCCTGCGTGAACCTGGTGCTGCTGGTGGTGGACTTCTTTTTGGACCGACACTACATCGGCCTGGCCACCTTCCTGAATATGTTTTTCGTGGGCTACCTGGTGACCTTTACCGAGTGGTGCATCTATCTGGTGTTCCCGGAGCCGGGCTTTTTGACCCGGGTGGTGCTGCTGGCCATCGGCATCTTCCTGTGCTGTCTGGCCTCCGCCCTCTACTACACCGCTGACCTGGGCGTCTCCACCTACGACACCATCCCCCTGACCATCACCGACCGCAAGCCCCAGGTGGCAGGCAAGGTGGTCCCTTTCCGGTTCATCCGCATCATCAGCGACCTGATTTGCGTCATCATCGGCTACTTCTGCGGCGCGGTTGTGGGCATCGGCACCGTCATCACCGCCTTCTTTATGGGGCCGCTCATTGAGGTGCTCAAGAAAACCATCGCCCTTCCCCTGCTCTACGGAAAGCAGGGCGCCGAGAGCGCCGCCTCTTAAGGAGGTTTCAATCGTGAAATATATCAACCGCTTTCTTCCCCTGGCGCTGGCTCTGGCGCTGGTCCTGTCCCTGACCGCCTGCGGTGGTGCGGGGGATTCTTCCGCCGCCGATCTCTCTTTTGACGAAACAGCGGATATGTCCGACACGCTGGGGGAAGACTCCTCCGCCGCTGAGAACATCTGGTACGCCGACACCCCGGTTGGCACGGAGCTTTACAGCGACGACACCTGTTCTGTCGTCCTCACCGCTCTGGAGAGCGGCGACAGCGGCTCTGCCATGACCCTCACCCTGACCTACAGCGGAGAAGGCTCCCTGGTGGTGGAGCTGACCGCCTACGACACCGAGGAGTATGACGCCTTCACCCAGGGCAAAGAGGATTACGTGGAGTCCCAGCAATATGGCCGCTTCGTCGCCAACGGGGGCGAGACGGACAGGGAAGTCACCGTGCAGTGGGACGGAGCCTATGAAATTTTCGATGTCAGCGTCTCCACCACCACCGAAACAGTGACCGACGACGGCGACTCCAGCACCGAGATCGCCAACGAGATGGAATCCCTGTACGATGCCACCATCCGGGTCACTTCAGCGGACTAAACCACCCCTGAACCCCTTTCAGCGGCTCCGATGATTCGGGGCCGCTTTTGCTGTGAAATTTTTCGTTTACACAATTCTTTCCCTGTGGTATGATATAAAGAGTGTGTATTTTCTTTGCGCCGCAATGGCGGGATGGAGGGTCGTATGAAGCATCCGTTTTCGGCGGGACGCCGGTGGGACAGTCCCACGTAAAATATACAAAACGTATATATCAATATATTTATCTCTCGTTGTATTCTTTTTGGAGGATTCTATGTCTCATAAATTCCAAGCGGAAATCGAACGTCGGCGCACCTTTGCCATCATCTCCCACCCGGACGCCGGCAAAACCACCCTGACGGAAAAGCTGCTGCTCTACGGCGGAGCCATCAACCAGGCCGGCGTGGTCAAGGGCAAGAAAAACGCCCGGGCCGCCACCTCCGACTGGATGGAAATCGAAAAGCAGCGTGGCATCTCCGTCACCTCGTCGGTGATGCAGTTCCAGTACGAGGGCTTCTGCATCAACATCCTGGACACGCCGGGCCACCAGGACTTCTCCGAGGACACCTACCGCACCCTGATGGCGGCGGACAGCGCCGTCATGGTCATCGATGCGGCAAAGGGCGTGGAGCCTCAGACCCGGAAGCTGTTCAAGGTCTGCGCCATGCGTGACATCCCCATCTTCACCTTCATCAACAAGATGGACCGGGAGGCCCGGGACCCCTTCGAGCTGTGCGAGGAGATCGAGTCCGAGCTGGGGGTGGAGACCTGCCCCATGAACTGGCCCATCGGCTGCGGCAAGGAGTTCAAGGGGGTCTATGACCTGCGGGAGCGGAAAATCCTGCACTTCACCTCCCACACCAACGCCAAAGCCGCCACCGCCACCGAGGTGGAGCTGGACGACCCCGCCCTGGTGGACCTCATCGGCCAGGCCAAGCGGGACCAGCTGGCCGACGAGGTAGAACTGCTGGAGGGGGCCGGGGCCGAGTTCGACATGGACAAGGTCCGCCACGGCAAGCTCTCCCCGGTGTTTTTCGGCTCCGCCCTGACCAACTTCGGCGTGGAGCCGTTTTTGGAGGCGTTCCTACGCATGACCCCCGCCCCTCTCTCCCGGAAGGCGGGAGACGTGACGGTGGACAGCTTCGACGACAGCTTCTCCGGCTTCGTGTTCAAAATCCAGGCCAACATGAACAAGGCCCACCGGGACCGCATCGCTTTCGTCCGGGTCTGCTCCGGCCGGTTCGACGCGGACGAAGAGGTCTATCTGGTGCAGCAGCAGCGGAAGGTGAAGCTCTCCCGGCCCCAGCAGCTGATGGCCGCCGAGCGGGAGATCATCGAGGAGGCTTACGCCGGGGACATCATCGGCGTCTTTGACCCCGGCATGTTCACCATCGGGGACACCCTCTGCGCGCCGGGGAAAAACTTCAAGTTTGACCCCATCCCCACCTTCGCGCCGGAACATTTCCGCCGGGTGCGGCCCAAGGACACCCTCAAGCGCAAGCAGTTCATCAAGGGCACCGAGCAGATCGCCCAGGAGGGCGGCATCCAAATCTTCAAAATCCCCTACACCGGCATGGAGGAGGTCATTGTGGGCGTGGTCGGCACCCTGCAATTCGACGTGTTCGAGTACCGGATGAAGAACGAATACAAAGTCGATTTGGTGATGGAGAGCCTGCCCTACGAGTACCTGCGGTGGATCGACCGGTTCGACGGCGACCTGACCGACGACCTCATCATCGGCGACGGCCAGGACGTGAAGCTGGTGGAGGACTACCACGGCGCGAAACTGCTGCTATTCTCCGCCCCCTGGTCGGTGAACTGGGTGATGGATAAGAATAAGGCCAGAGGGCTGGAACTGTCCGAGTTCGGCGGAGCGAGGCTGTAAGAGCTGAGCTGTTAGCTATTAGCCGTTGGCTGTTAGCCCGGTGCTGCAAATCAAAAGCATAGAGCTGAAAGGGTTGCACCACCAAGAAAATAGTTTGCAGGCTATCCGCTTGAATAAACCACATTTTTAGTGGCTTAGAACGAGGTTTCTCTACCGAAAATCCTGTACCTGCCGAACAAAACCAGCATCAAATGGCAAGCACTAGCCCCTCTTGCCTCCCCTGAAAGGGGAGGTGGCGCGGCGCAAGCCGCGACGGAGGGGTTTCAACGCAAGGCTGGGTAAAGAAGCTGCCTAAAATCATTTTTCTACAGGAAAATTCCGCGAAAACCGTTGACAAGCCCGCCCAAACCTGATAAACTATTCAAGCCGCATCGAGCAGGCAGCAAGGGTGAGGTCTGTCCAAAGAGCCTCAACACCTGCAAGAGCGAGTCCGTGATAAAGGAAAGAGGTGCAACCGCATGACAGCAATTATCGTGACCGGCGGCAAGCAGTACAAGGTGGCGGAGGGCGATACCCTCTTCATCGAAAAGCTGCC
The DNA here is from genome assembly GCA_021203685.1 of Clostridiales bacterium. Lineage (GTDB taxonomy): Bacteria > Bacillota > Clostridia > Oscillospirales > Oscillospiraceae > Onthomonas. The sequence continues at coordinate 6,701 of JAJQAS010000047.1, forward strand.
CGTAGAGGTCGGCGATACCGTGACCTTTGACCAGGTCCTGGCCGTGATCGACGGCGACAACGCCACCTTCGGCACTCCCGTGGTGGAGGGCGCCAGCGTGGAGGCCAGCGTCGTCAAGAACGGCAAGGGCAAGAAGGTCCGTATCTTCAAGTATAAGCCTAAGAAGGGCTACCGCAAGCGTCAGGGCCATCGTCAGCCCTACACCAAGGTGACCATCGGCAAGATCACCGTGGCCTGAGGGTTGCGATGACCACCGCAGCCTTTCATATGGAGGGGGACCGCATCGTCAGCTTCGACATCAGCGGTCACAGCGGCTATGGCGAGGAGGGCAGCGACATCGTCTGTGCCGCCATCTCCGCCGTGGCGGGCATGGTCGAGTGTACCTTTAACGAGGTGCTGGGCCTGGCCGCCGCCGTCAAGTTGGAGCCGGACTCCGGCCACCTCTCCCTCCGTCTGCCGGGGGGCCTTTCCGAGATGGACGAAAACACCTGCCAGACCATGCTGGTGGGGATGATGGTCTATCTCACCGCCCTCCACGAAGACTATCCCGATTATATTGAAGTTATGGAGGTGTAACGACCTATGAAGATTTCCATCCAGTTCTTCGCCCACAAAAAGGGCGTTGGCTCCACCCGCAACGGCCGGGATTCCGAGGCCAAGCGTCTGGGCGTCAAGCGCGGTGATGGGCAGTTCGTCCTGGCCGGCAACATCCTGGTCCGTCAGCGCGGCACCAAGATCCACCCCGGCACCAACGTGGGCAAGGGCAAGGACGACACCCTGTTCGCCCTGAAGGACGGCACCGTCAAGTTCGAGCGCCTCGGCAAAGACCGCAAGCAGGTCTCCATCGTCGAAGCCATCGAGCAGTAATTACGCGCATTTAACGCACCGGACATACTTCGTTCGGTGCGTTTTTTCTGGTATCAGGCCCCTTTGCACCAACCCTGTCAACAACCGACCACCCCTCTTGCCTCCCCTGAAAGGGGAGGAGGGCCGCCGCCTTTGGCGGTGGCGGAGGGGTTTCACCGGAACTATAGATACGGCTGCTGCAAAGGGACTGCTTCATCAGATGATTCCATTCAAAAATTCTCTTTTGACGTTTTGTGCTAAGGAGGGCCGTATGGCAGCAGCATTTGTAGACACGGCGAAAATTTTCATCAGCGCGGGCCGGGGCGGAAACGGCGCGGTGGCCTTCCACCGGGAGAAGTACGTCACCAACGGTGGCCCCGATGGCGGCGACGGCGGCCGGGGCGGCAGCGTGGTGCTGGTGCCCGACCCCAGCCTGTCCACCCTGATGGACTTCCGCTACAAGCGGAAATACGCCGCCGAAGCGGGGGCCGACGGCTCCAGCGCGAAAAAATCCGGCAGAGACGGAAAAGACCTCATCATCAAGGTCCCCCAGGGAACTGTGGTGCGGGACGCGGAGACCGGCCAGGTCATCCAGGACATGTCCGGCGTGGACCTGTTCGTGGCGGCCCGGGGCGGGCGCGGCGGCTGGGGCAATCAGCACTTCGCTACCCCCACCCGGCAGGCTCCCCGCTTCGCCAAGGCGGGGCTCCCCGGTGAGAGCCGGGAGGTCATTCTGGAGCTGAAGCTGCTGGCCGACGTGGGACTGGTGGGCTTCCCCAACGTGGGCAAAAGCACCCTGCTCAGCGTGGTGTCCAAGGCCCACCCCAAAATCGCTAACTACCACTTCACCACCCTGATGCCCAACCTGGGCGTGGTCTACGTGGAGGAGGGCGTCAGTTTCGTCATGGCGGACATCCCCGGCATCATCGAGGGGGCCAGTGAGGGCGCGGGCCTGGGCCACGACTTCCTGCGGCACATCGACCGGTGCCGCCTGCTGGTGCATCTGGTGGACGTCTCCGGCAGCGAGGGCCGGGACCCGGTGGAGGACTTCGACATCATCAACGCCGAGCTGAAAGAGTACTCCCCGGAGCTGGCCACCCGGCCCATGCTGGTCTGCGGCAACAAGAGCGACCTCTGCTATGACAGCGACAACGCCGCCCGGCTGAAAGCCCATGTGGAGGCCCTGGGGTACCAGTATTTCGACCTCTCCGCCGCCACCCACGCCGGGGTGCAGCCCCTGGTGCGGAAAATCGCGGAGGAGCTGGCCTCCCTGCCGCCGGTGAAGGTCTTTGAGACCGACTACGTCCCCCAGCCCCCGGTCATCGACACCACCGGCGAGGTCTCCATCGAGACCGAGGACCATTACTGGTTCGTGGAGGCTCCCTGGCTGGAGCATCTGGTGGCCTGCACCACGTTCAGCGACTTCGAGAGCCGCAACTGGTTCGACCGGCAGCTCCGGGAGGCCGGGCTGTTCGACAAGCTGGAGGCCATGGGCATCCAGGACGGGGACACCGTAGTGCTGTACGATCTGCAATTTGAATACCAGCGGTAAGCCAATCTTTCACGGCGCACGGCTCCCATTGCGGGCTGTGCGCCCTTCTTTCTAAAAAATGTATTTTTCGTCAACTTTGCTTGTTTTGTCCGTGGCTCTGTGATATAATCCAGTCATAGCCATTCCACCAATAAACGGAACAAGGAGCAGGTAAATTTTATGAACATGAAAACCAGAGCCTTTACAGGCACCACCGACCCCTCAGCGCAGCCCTACGAGCTGCGCCACCGGGCTGTCGCCCGCCAGGCAGCGGCGGAGAGCATCGTGCTGCTGAAAAACGAGGGTGGGCTGCTGCCCATCTTCACCGACACCCCCATCGCCCTCTACGGCGCGGGAGCCGGGTGTACCATCAAGGGCGGCACCGGCTCCGGCGATGTCAACGAGCGCTACAGCGTCACCATTGTGGAGGGACTGAAAAACGCAGGCTACTCCATCACCACCGAGGACTGGGTCGCTTCCTACGATGAGCAGTACCGGAAGACCCGGGAGACCTGGCGGGACGAGATTTGGGCTGCCTGGGATGCCGCAGGAGGCGACGCGGTCAATCAGTTTGTGCTCTACGCGGAGCGGCCCTTTATGATGCCCTCCGGCGGAGGCGACATCGTCAAAACCGAGGCAGACGTGGCCCTCTACATCCTGAGCCGGGTGGCCGGAGAGGGTGCGGACCGGTATGCTACTCAGGGCGACTACTATTTGTCTGAGACTGAGCAGGAGCAGATTACTGAGATTTGCGCCCTCTACCCCAAAGTGGTGCTGGTGCTGAACAGCAGCGGCCAGGTGGATCTGTCCATGCTGGACGAGCACCCCAACATCGCCGCCGTTCTGCAAATTTCCCAGCTGGGGTGCGAGGGCGGCAACGCCTTTGCCGACGTGCTCTCCGGCAAAGTCACCCCCAGCGGCAAGCTGGCCGCCACCTGGGCCGTGAAATACGAGGATTACCCCAATTCCGACACCTTCTCCCACAACAACGGCAATGTGGAGCAGGAGCCGTACCACGAGGGCATTTATGTGGGCTACCGGTACTTCGACACCTTCCAGGTTCCGGTGCGGTATGGCTTCGGCTTCGGCCTGAGCTATACCGACTTCTCCATCGCTCCCGGCGCCCTGACGGTGCAGACCGCCGAGCCGGGTAAACCCGAGCTGTGCCTGCCTGTGACGGTGCAGAACACCGGCAAAGCCGCCGGGAAGGAGACCGTTCAGGTCTACGTCTCCTGCCCCCAGGGCAAGCTGGAGAAGGAATACCGCCGTCTGGCCGCCTTCGGCAAGACCAAACTGCTGGCCCCCGGCGAAAGCCAGCAACTGGAGCTGACCTTCCCGGCCTACGGCCTGACCTCCTACGACGAGAGCGCCCCCGGCTGGCTGCTGGAGAAGGGCCTCTACGGCGTCTTTGTGGGGAGCAGTCTGGAGAGCGCGGCGCTGGCCGGTTCCCTGGTGGTGGAGCAGGACCAGCTGCTGGTGAAAACCAAAAACATCTGCCCCCTCCAGCAGGAGCTGGACGAGCTGACCGCCCCCGCCGGGCAGGTAGAGGCCCTGCGGGCCGCCAGTCTGGCCCAGGCTGACCAGCTGCCCCAGGTGCGGCTGACCGGGGCCAACTTCGTCACGGAGACGGTGGAATACGGCAGCGCGGCCAAGCAGGTTCCCGCCGAAGTCCGCGCCTTTGTGGACACCCTCTCGGTGGAGCAGCTGATCCAGCTGGCCACCGGCGACCCCGGGCAGGGAATGTTGAGCAGCAATCTGGGTTCCTCCGGCATCTCCGTCCCCGGCTCCGCCGCCCAGACCAGCGCCTGCGCCCGGGAGCAGGGTCTCTCGGACATCGTCATGGCCGATGGCCCTGCCGGGCTGCGGCTGCAAAAGAGCTATGTGGTCAAGAATGGGAGCGTCGTTCCCGCGCCCTTTGAGCAGGGCATCGAGGGCGGCTACCTGAACCGGGCCGCCACCCCTCAGGGGGATGAGACCTACTACCAGTACTGCACCGCCGTCCCGGTGGGGACGGCTCTGGCCCAGAGCTGGGACCCGGAGCTGCTGGCCCAGGTGGGCAAGGCCGTGGCGGAGGAAATGCAGGACCTCCTCATCACCTCCTGGCTGGCCCCCGGCATGAACATCCAGCGCAACCCCCTGTGCGGGCGCAACTTTGAATACTTCTCCGAGGATCCGCTGCTGGCGGGAGCCATGGCGGCAGGCATCACAAAGGGCGTCCAGTCCGAGCCGGGCTGCGGCACCACCATCAAGCACTTCGCCTGCAACAACCAGGAGGACAACCGGATGGGCTCCGACTCCATCCTCTCCGAGCGGACGCTGCGGGAAATTTACCTGAAGGGCTTCGAGGTCGCCGTCAAGACCTCTCAGCCCCTGTTCATCATGACCAGCTACAATCTGGTCAATGGCGTCCACGCCGCCAACAACCACGACCTGTGTACCTGCGCCGCCCGGGACGAGTGGGGCTTCAAGGGCGCGATCATGACCGACTGGACCACCACCGAGCAGGGGCCGGACTGCACCGCCTCCGGCTGTATGCGGGCCGGGAACGACACCGTCATGCCCGGTGTCCCCGCCGACCACGAGAACATTCGTCAGGAGCTGGCGGCAGGCACCCTGTCCCTGGAGGACCTGAAGCTGGCCATCTGCCATCTGGTGGACGTGACCTGGCGGTCCAATATGTACGAGAACTGACGAAATCACAAAGATACTGACAGGCGCGGCGGGCGGTTCGGCGCACCGCCGCGTCCTCACGAGGAGAGAGGACTATGAAGCTGTTGATCGTGCGCCACGGCGACCCGAACTACCCAAGCGACTCGCTGACCGAAAAGGGCTGGCGGGAGGCGGAGCTGCTGGCCCGGCGGCTGACCAGACAGGAGGCAGACTACTACTACGTCTCCCCGCTGGGCCGCGCAAAGGACACCGCATCGCTGACGCTGGAGCGGTTGGGACGGACGGCGGAGGAATGTGAGTGGTTGCAGGAATTTCCCGCCCGGATCGAACGGCCCGACAAACCGGGGCGGCAGTCCATCGCGTGGGACTGGCTGCCCCAGGACTGGATGGGCCGGGAGGCGTTTTTCTCCGCCGAGGACTGGGCCACCGACCCGGTCATGGAGGCAGGACAGGTGCGGCAGCAGTATGACCACATCGTCCAGTGCTTCGACGCCCTGCTGGAAAAACACGGATACGCCCGGGAGGGCAAGTGCTACCGGGCGGTCCGCGCCAACAACGACACCATCGTCCTGTTCTGCCACTTCGCGCTGGAGTGTGTGCTGCTCAGTCACCTGTGGAACGTCTCCCCCATGATTTTGTGGCACGGGCTGTGCGCCGCGCCGACCTCGGTGACCACTGTTGTCACCGAGGAGCGCAGGCCGGGCATCGCCTCGTTCCGGGTCACGGCTTTTGGCGACATTTCCCACCTCTACGCCGCGGACGAACCCCCCGCCTTTGCGGCACGGTTCTGCGAGTGCTACGGCAACGAAGGGGAACGCACCGACTGACCCTTCACAGATATTAGGGCGTATTTTCCCTTAAAGACGCTTTTACAGGACAAAATCGAACCGCACCAGCCAAACAGCTGAGGCGTCCCCTGTCAAGTAGGCAGTGAAAAAAGCAAAAGGATTTCTATGAAGATGGCTTTTGCCCCAGGGCAGAGGCCATCTTTTCATACAACTATGCGGCAGCATGGAACTCCATAGGAGTCATGCACTTGAGTCGCTTCTTTATTTTGTAGCTTTACAATAGATGTGAGACCAGGGTATAGAAAAAGGCGATTGAGTTTGTTAGAATAAAGTCACCACAACAATCATGTCTAACGAAAGGAC
>JAJQAS010000283.1:0-4560 GCA_021203685.1 Clostridiales bacterium
CCGCCGGGATGCACTGCCTGTACTGCCCCGCCTCCCAGGGCGAGACCATCGAGGAGGCCTGCTATGTCCACGGCATCGACTGCGACACGCTGCTGGACGAGATTTACAGCCACATGGCCCTGAAGGAGTAAGAAAGCCGCACTGGTTTTCTAACCTGACCATGTCCCGGAGCGCGGCTGCGTTTCCGGGACGTTGCCATCTTTGACAAGAGGAACATGAGACAGACGATACAACTGACGCCCCGGCTCCGGGCCGCCGCCGACTGGGTGCCGGAGGGGGCGGTCCTCTGCGACGTGGGGACCGACCACGCCCACCTGCCCGCCGCCCTGCTGCTGGAGGGGAAAATCAGCCGGGCCATCGCTTCCGACATCCGACCCGGCCCCCTGAGCCGGGCGGGGGAGACCGTCCGGCGGTACGGGCTGGAGGAGCGGGTGGAGCTGCGGCTCTGCCCTGGCCTGGAGGGCATCGCCCCCGGCGAGGCCGACACCGTGACCATCTGCGGCATGGGCGGCGAGACGATTTTACACATATTAGAGGCCGCGCCCTGGACGAAGCAGGGCGTCCGGCTGATTTTGCAGCCCCAGCGCTCCCAGCCGGAGCTGCGCCGCTGGCTGGCAGAAAATGGCTACGCCGTCCGCCGGGAGCGGGTGGTGAAGGAGGGGGCCAGATGGTACGCCCTCCTGCTGGCCGAGGGCGGAGAGGAACCGCCCCTCTCCCCGGGGGAGGAGCTGGCGGGCCGCCCTGCCCATTGGATAGAGGAGCCGGAGCGGCTGGAGGCCCTCCGCGTCCTGACGGAGAAGAACGAGAGGCTGCTCCGGGGGATGGAAGGCTCCTCCAAGCCAGAGGACGCCCCACGGCGGGCCTGGCTGCAACAGGCCCAGGGAGAGCTGACCCGATGGGCGGAGGAGCAGGAACGGCTGTGGAAAAACCCGAACGGCGTGGAAAATTCTAATCTTAAATAAATTTTCGCTTTTGTTTCGCTTTTTTCAAGATTTGTTCACAATTATCTGCTACTCTAATGCTTAAAATCAGTACTCCCCATTCTGTGAAGGAGAAACAGCTATGCAACCAACACTTTGTTCCAAGTGCCACAAAAATGTGGCAGTGGTTTTTATCACCAGAATAGAGAACAACGAAAGCAAAAACGAGGGCCTCTGCCTGAAATGTGCCAAGGAGCTGGGCATCAAACCGGTGGACGACATGATCCAGCGTCTGGGCATCTCCGACGACGACCTGGACGGCCTGACCAGCGAGATGATGAACGCCTTCGGCGGGCCGGAGGCCATGGAGTCTTTGTCCGAGACCTCCCAGCCGGAGGACGACGACGAGGACGACGAGGGCAAGACCGCCACCTTCCCGTTTTTGAACAAGCTGTTCAACAGCAACCAGCCTCCCCGGGAGGGCGGCGAGCGCCGCCAGGAGAACCGGGAGAAGGACGATAAGAAGAAGGAAAACCGCCCCCAAAAGCTGAAATACCTGGAAAATTACTGCGTCTCCCTGACCAATCGGGCCAGAGAGGGCAAGCTGGACCAGGTCATTGGCCGGGAGGAGGAAATTTCCCGGGTCATCCAGATCCTGAACCGGCGGCAGAAGAACAACCCTTGCCTCATCGGCGAGCCTGGCGTGGGCAAGACCGCCATCGCCGAGGGGCTGGCCCAGCGCATTGCCACGGGCAACGTCCCCTATAAGCTCAAGGAGAAGGAAGTCTACCTGCTGGACCTGACCGCTCTGGTGGCGGGGACCCAGTTCCGGGGCCAGTTCGAGAGCCGGATGAAGGGCCTCATCGAGGAAATCAAAAAGGTGGGCAACGTCATCCTGGTCATTGACGAGGTCCACAACATCGTGGGCGCAGGGGACGCGGAAGGCTCCATGAACGCCGCCAACATCCTGAAGCCCGCCCTGTCCCGGGGAGAGATCCAGGTCATCGGCACCACCACTTATAATGAGTACCGCAAGTATATCGAGAAGGACGCCGCCCTGGAGCGCCGGTTCCAGCCGGTGACGGTGGAGGAGCCCTCCATCGAGGACAGCGTTCAGGTCATCATGGGCATCGCCCTGTACTACGAGACCTACCATCAGGTGGTCATTCCCGCCGCCGTGGCGAGGGAGGCGGTGCTGCTCTCCGAGCGGTACATCACCGACCGCTACCTGCCCGACAAGGCCATCGACCTCATCGACGAAGCCTGCTCCGACGTGAACCTCCACAACAAGGCCCTGGCCCGGCGCGCCGAGCTGGAGAAGGACAAAGCGGACCTGGAAAAGGAGCTGGAGATGCTCTCCGGCCAGTCTGACGAGTTCACCAACCGCAAGACCCAGGAGCTGACCGCCAACGAGCGCAAGCAGTCCCGCTGCCGCCAGGAGCAGGCCACCCTGAACCAGGCCAGGCAGACCCTCCGGGCCAACACCTCCCTCAGCGAAGAGGAACGGGACGAGCGGCTGACACTGAACGAGCAGCAGATGCAGAAGAACCAGCAGCAGCTCCGAGCTTTGCAGGAGGAGCGCCGCCGCATCCAGTCGGAGACCGACACCGCCTCCTACGAGCAGCGGGCCATTGTCCAGAGCAAAATCATGCGGGTGCAGCAGCAGCTGGACGAGATGGGCAGCCAGCCCGCTCCGGAGCTGACCATGGAGCATCTGGCCCGGGTCATCGAGCAGTGGACGGGCATCCCCGCCAGCCGCATCGAGGAGGCGGAGTTCTCCCGGTTGTCCAAACTGGACGAGCGGCTGAAAAGCCACATCATCGGCCAGGACAAGGCGGTGGACGCCGTCACACGGGCCATCCGGCGCAGCCGGGTGGGCATTTCCCCCAAGCACAAGCCGGTGTCCTTCATCTTCGTGGGATCCACCGGCGTAGGCAAGACGGAGCTGGTCAAGCAGCTGGCCGCCGACCTGTTCGACACGCCAGACTCCCTGATCCGGCTGGATATGTCCGAATATATGGAGAAATACGCCGTCTCCCGCATCATCGGCTCCCCTCCCGGCTATGTGGGCTACGACGAGGCGGGGCAGCTCACCGAAAAGGTCCGCCGCAAGCCCTACTGCGTGATTTTGTTCGACGAAATTGAGAAGGCCCACCTGGACGTGCTGAACATCCTGCTCCAGATCCTGGACGACGGGCGCATCACCGACGCCCACGGGCGCACCGTCAACTTTGAACACGCCGTCATCGTCATGACCTCCAACGCGGGCAGCGCCAGCAAGGAGGGAACGGTGGGCTTTGGCCGCAGCATCGACGAGCAGGACGAGGAGCGCACCATGAAAGCGCTGCAATCCTTCCTGCGGCCGGAGTTCATCAACCGGGTGGACGAAATCGTTCACTTCAACCGCCTGACCGAGGAGAACTTCAAGGGCATCACCAACATCATGCTCAACGAATTGAAGGACTCTCTGTCGGACAAGAACATCAACTTCATGTGGGACGATGCGCTGGTGGACTACCTGACCGAGAAGTCCTACTCCCTGACCTACGGCGCGCGGAACCTGCGCCGCCTCATCCAGCGGGAGCTGGAGGACGCCATCGCCACCCTGCTCATCAACCAGTACATGGAGGCCATCACCCAGCTCAAGGCCACAGCGGTGGATGGGAACATCCAGCTGCTCTCCATGTGACCCATACAAAGCCAAAAAGGACTGCGCCGTTTCTGTGGCGCAGTCCTCTTTGTATTGTTTGCATGTAATATTACTAAGGAAGCTCTGATTAAATGGCCTTGGATGGCTGGGCGAGCAGATTTTGCGCAAATCGAGGCGCGAAATCGCAGGAATCCTTTGTGGATTTCAAGATTTCGCAACGAAGAGTTGCACGAAATATGCCGTCCAGACGCCGGGAGTTATTTAATCAGAGGTTCCCTAATTATTATCATCCGTCCCGGAGGGAGAGGGCTTGCAGCCGCGCCCGGTACTGGCTGGGGGTCATCCCGGCCCGCCGCTTAAAGGCGGCGAAGAAGGTCTTTTCATCGGGGAAGCCGCAGTCCATCCCGATTTGGCCCACGCCGTGGTCGGTGGTGCGCAGCTGCCGAAGTGCGGCGTTGAGCCGCAGCTCGGTCAGGTACTGCTTGAAGGTCTGGTTGGAGTGCCGCTTGAACAGCCGGCAAAAGTATTCCCGGCTGTAGCCAAAGTAATCCGACACAGTCTTGGTGGTCAGGTTCTCCTGGTAGTTTTCCTCCAGGTAGAGCAGCGCCTCGAACAGGCGGCTGTTCCCTTCGCTGCTGCGCCGTTCGCCGATGCAAAAGTTTTCGTCGATTTGGTGCAAAATCGCGGCAAGGGTCTGGCTGACGGCAGCGGCCTGGTTGGGGTCGTCCCGCTCCAGTTCCGCCTGCTCCCGGAGCTGCTGACAAAGCTCCTGCATCCGGGCGACGGCGGCGGCGGACGCGCCGGGGGCGTCCCGGCTCACGGCCAGCGCGGAACGGTCAGGCCCCAGGCAGCGGGGCAGAAAACTGACCGACAGCAGGTCGTGGTCCTCCGCCGGAGCCTTGGGGAGGATCACATGGAGGGCATAGCAGCTGATGAGCAGAAAGTCGCCGGGCCGCAGCAGATGGGACTCCCCGTCGATGAGGACAGTGA
>JAJQAS010000283.1:4570-12669 GCA_021203685.1 Clostridiales bacterium
GACCTCGCCCTCCTGGGCGTAGAGCAGCTCCGCGCCGGGGTGCCAGTGGAGGGGGACGGTCTGAGCGCTTTGGCTGGGGCAGACCTGCACCAGCGCGGGGCAGTGCTCCGGCAGTTCCATCCGCAGGAACAGGTCCCGGCGGATGTAGGGTGTGCCGCCCGGTTCCAGGAAGGAAACGATATGATTTTGAAACAGCTTTTCCTCCGATGCCATGAAAATCGCCTCTTTGCTCCGCGCAGGGTATATATCTATCCTAACTATAGCACAAAGAAAGGGGAAAGTACAGGTTTTTTTGCCTTTTCAGGGGAAAAACCTTTTGCACGGGGGAAAAGAGGGCGTTCACGCCATGCTGTAGTCGAACATCACCCGCTGTACCCGGCAGCCCTGGGAGACCTCGTCGGGCAGCAGGGCCAGGGCCACCATGATCGGCTCGGCGGCGGGGTCGGACGCCCGGCGCAGCCAGGCGTAGTCGCCGTCGATTTTCAGGACGGTGTAGAAAATAGGATCAGAGAATGCCATAATATTCCTCCTTGTAAATAAAAAACCTTGCCCGGAAGAGATGCTCCGGGCAAGGCGAAAATGAAATCAGGAACGGCGGAACGTCATCTCGTGGCGTTTCGGCCCGGTGGAGACCATGGTGATGGGGGCGTCGATCTGGCTCTCCAGGAAGTCCACGTATTTTTTGGCGTTCTCCGGCAGAGCGTCATAGTCGGTGATGCCCCGGATGTCGGTCTTCCAGCCGGGGAGAACGGTGAACACCGGCTTGGCCCGCTCCAGCGCGCTGGGGACGGGGAAGGTGGTGGTCACCTGACCGTCGATCTCGTAGCCGGTGACCACGGGGATCTCGTCCAGGTAGCCCAGCACGTCCAGGCAGGTCAGGGCCACCTGGGTCGCGCCCTGAACCATGCAGCCGTACTTGGTGGCCACGGCGTCGAACCAGCCCACCCGGCGGGGCCGCCCGGTGGTGGCGCCGAACTCGCCCTTGTCGCCGCCCCGGCGGCGCAGCTCATCGCCCGCGTCACCCAGCAGCTCGGAGACAAACGGCTCCGTCTTGGCCCCCACGCAGGAGGAATAGGCTTTGGTGACGGCGATGACGTCCTCGATGGAGGTGGGCGGCACACAGGCCCCCACGCAGCCGAAGCCCGCCAGGGTGTGGGAGGAGGTAGTCATGGGGAAGATGCCCAGGTCGGGGTCCTTCATGGAACCCAGCTGCCCCTCCAGCAGGATGGACTTGCCCTCCCGCAGGGCCTGGTGGACGAAGGTGACCGCGTCCCCCACGTAGGGACGCACCAACTCCCGGTACTCCATCAGCTGGTCAAACAGCTCGTTGGCGTTCAGGGTGGGCTTGTGGTAGAGGTACTGGAACATGACGTTCTTCCGTTCCACGGCGGCATTCAGCCGCTGGCGCAGCCGCTCCTCGTCGAACAGATCGCAGACCTGGATGCCGGTCTTGGCGTATTTGTCGGAATAGAAGGGGGCGATGCCCGACTTGGTGGAGCCGAAGGCCTTGCCGCCCAGCCGCTCCTCCTCATAGGTGTCCTGCAAAATATGGTAGGGCATCAGCAGCTGCGCCCGCTCGGAGACGATCAGGTTGGGGGCGGGGACGCCCTGGGCGGTAATGTCCTTCAGCTCGTTCACCAGCCGCTGGATGTCCAGCGCGACACCGTTGCCGATGATATTGGTGATATGGGGATAGAAGGAGCCGGAGGGGAGGATGTGCAGCGCAAAGCGGCCATACTCGTTGATGATGGTGTGGCCCGCGTTGGCGCCGCCCTGGAACCGGATGACAACATCGGATTCCTCCGCCAGCATATCGGTGATTTTCCCTTTGCCCTCGTCGCCCCAGTTTGCGCCTACGATTGCTTTTACCATGGTGAAAATTCTCCTTTTGCGCTCCGGTCGGGCCGGAACGCCTGTGATCTGCGAAGAACGCGCGGGGAAACCCGCCGCCGCCTCGCAGCAGCCTGTCCCGCACAGTCGCCGGAACAGGACACAAGCCTATTATACGGAAAAAGCCGCGTGATTGCAAGGGCGTATGGGGAATTTATGACGCTTTCCCCGGTTTGGTCAATTTTTCTTCTTGCTCTGGCAGCGGCTGAGAAAGCGGTCGTTCCAAATCAGGCAGCGCTGCTGCTGGCAGCGGCCAATGACCCCCGCCTCGTCGTAGGCGGTGACGGAGAAGGTCAGCTTTTTGCCCTCCACGGCCACCAGCTCGCTTTCCGCCCACACCTTCATGCCCACCGGGGTGGGGGAGACGTGGGTCAGCTCCATCCCTGTGCCCACGCTGCCCTGGTTTTCCGCCAGGGCGTCTTTCAGGCTGTTGCAGGCGGCCTCTTCCATCAGCGCCAGCATCCAGGGGGTGCCGTAGACGGGGAGAGAGCCGGAGCCGCAGGCGGCGGCGGTCTTTTCGGTGGTGACTGTGGCCTCCGCCCGGCCCTTCAAACCAATGGTGATGCTCATGTGGATGCGTCTCCTTCCTCAGTTTCCGTTTCCCCGTCGCTGTCGGTGGACTGGCCCATCAGCTGCGTCCAGCGCTGGTTGACCAGCTCCCGGTTCTCGGCGGAGAAGGTGGTGATGATCTGGGTGCCCTCCAGAATGCTCTCGTCCGGGTAGGCCACGGGGTTGCTGCTCCAGTAGTCGTCCAGCTTCTCGATGGCCGTGTCGGAGGTGAGGGAGTATTTGGAGTAAACAGCGTTTTTGGCCAGGTTGGTGGCGCTGCACATATAATTGATGAACTCCATGGCCTCCTCGCTGCACTGGCTGTCCGCCGCCACGGCGTAGCCGAAGGTGATGCGGCAGGTGCCGCCGGAGGGGATGAGGAAGGCCAGGTTGGCGTTTTCGCTCATCATGGACAGGGCGTCGCCGGAGAAGCAGGGGTACAGGGCGGCCCGGTCGTTTTGCATCAGGATGAAGGCGTCCCGGTTGGAGTACTCCGCCACCAGCGACTGCTGCTCCTCCAGCTTGTCAAAGGCGGCGTTCAGGGTGGATTCTTTGGTGGCGTTGGGGTACTTCTCCAGCGAGAGCAGGGCCACGCTCAGGGTGTCCCGCAGGCTGTCCGGCATGATGATCTGCCCGGCGTAGGTCTCGTCCCACAGGTCGTCCCAGGAGGTCAGCTGCTCCTCCACCAGCTGGGTGTTCCACAGCAGCCCCAGCATCCCCCACATGGTGGTGACGGTGTAACGGCTGTCGGGGTCGTAGTCCAGCCCGGTGTATTCCTCGTTGATGTTGTCCCCGTTGGTGACAAGAGAGGTGTCCAGTTCCAGCAGCAGGTCGTTTTCGATCAGCTCGCCCAGGGTGGCTCCGTCGGTCAAAATCACATCGTAGACGGCGGCCTCGTACTCAATTTCACCAACGCTGGCGTCGCCGTTTTTGGCGGCCTTCTCCTCCGCTTCCGCGATGGAGGTGTCCCGGGTGGACTGCAAAATTTCCACCAGAGTCATGCCGTTGTAGGGGTCGTCGTAGGGGTCCTTCTCATCGTCGCTGACGGGGGAAAGGGCTTCCTGAATGGCGGACGCGGCTGTCTGGGTGCTGGTGTCCTCGAACAGCGTTTCCTCTTCCGCCTCCGGCGTGCGGGAGCCGGTGACATAGGTGACCTCGATGCCCGTCTCCTCGGTGAAGGCGTCGATGAGGGTATGGGAGATGTAGTCGCCGTCGGCGTAGACGGTGAAGGTGTGTTTCTCGCCGCAGCCGGTCAGGCAGGCGCACAGCAATGCCGTCAGGCACAGTAACAGGGAAAATTGCAGGGGTTTTCGCATAAATACGCTCCTTTTTTGCTTAGAACCAGGGAGGGATACGGGACAAATCGAAGCCGGGGAACAGCTCCTGGACAAAGTCGATATGGTTCACCTGCCAGTGTTTGCCGTTCAGGTATTCCAGCTCTCCCGCCGGGGTGGTGAACCGGAATTGGAGAGACCAGCTCCACAGGGCCTGCCCTTTCTTGTGCCAGCGGCGGTTGACCGCCTCCTGGCCGTACTTGCCGTCCCCCAGCAGGGGGTGGCCAGTGTAGGCCAGCTGCGCCCGGATTTGATGGGTGCGCCCGGTGATGAGGTCACACTCCACCAGAGAGAGGCCGTTCTGTACCGTCAGCGTGCGGTATTTGGTGATGGCGGTCCGTGCGCCGGGGGCGGGTTTGGCGGTGACGTAGACCTGTTTTTTCTGCTCGTCCCGGCGCAGCCAGGATTTCAGCGTGCCGTCAGGTGGGCGCAGTTGGCCCACCGCCGCGCAGAGGTAACGCTTGGTCAGTTCCCGGTCCCGGATCTTTTGGTTCATCACCCGCAGGGCCTCGGCGGTCTTGGCGGCGATGACGATGCCGCCGGTGTTCCGGTCAATGCGGTTGCAGAGGGCGGGGGAGAAGGCGTTTTCCCTGCGGGGGTCCCACTCCTTCTTCTGGTACAGGTAGGCCAGAATGTGGTTGATGAGGGTGTTGACCTGCTCGGTCTCGTCGGCGTGAACCACCATGCCGGGGGCCTTGTTGACCAGCAGGATCTGGTCGTCCTCGTAGAGGATGTCCAGCCGGGGGCTGGCGATTTTCAAAAAGGCGTTCTCCGGGGTGGGGGTGTCGAAAAACTCGTCGTTGATGTAGAGCTGGAGGGTGTCGCCCACCGCCAGCCGGGCGTCCCGCTCGGTGCGCTTGCCGTTGCGCTTGACGCGCTTGAGGCGGATGTACTTTTGGGCCAGCGCCGCAGGCAGCAGCGGGACGGTTTTGGCCAGCCAGCGGTCCACCCGCTGGCCTGCGTCGTTGGGGCCTATGGTAAATTCTTTCATGTGTTGCACCTGGGTTGAGGGTTGGTGTTTCGTTACATGCCAGCTCCTGTTAGGGGAGGTATTGTTCTATCATGTCCTTCCGGGCGAGAACAGTTATCCACTCGGTGGGGATATCGTTCATCCCATAGGCCAGACCGGCCAGTCCGCCGGCAATGGCCGCTGTGGTGTCGGTGTCGTCGCCCAGATTCACGGCTTTCAGCACACAGTCCCGGTAGTTCTCCGTGTTCAGCAGGCACCAGAGGGAGGCTTCCAGCGAATCCACCACATAGCCGCCGCTGTTGACCTGTTCAACGGGGGCCGCCGCCCACGCCGACGGGTCAACGATGCGGTCCCACGCCGCCAGATGCTCCGCGAACTGCGGCTGTTTGGCGTACCAGTCCAGGGCTGCCGCGGTCCCGGTGGAAATGGCGTTGGGCAAAATGGCGCCATCCAGCAGGCGCGCCGCGATGTTCAGATAAATGCCGCAGGCGGACTGCGCGATGGGGTGGCGGTGGGTCAGCCCGGAAATGGTGTGGATCAGGGCCATTGCCTCGTCAGATGCGGTCAGGTCGGAACCGTAAAGGGGGTACAAATACGAAATCAAAGGTAAAATGCGCATCAGAGAGCCGTTCCCGTTGCTCTGCAGACTGTTGCCGCCGCAAAGCTCCGCCGGCGTGCCGTGCTGGTAACGGGAAATGGCCTGTATACAGGTGTGGCCGCAGTCAAAGCACTCTTCATAGGGGGTATATACACCGTCAAAGACCCAGGTGGCAAACCGCTGCATGATGTCGTCGCAGTCGATGTCGCCCCGCTCCTGCATACTGGCCATCAGACACAACGCCATGCTGCTGTCATCCGACCAGGTGCCTGTCGGCTGGCGGTGAGGGCCGCCGCTTCTCATCCCGGTGACAGGATTTTTTTCCAAATTTGCGCGGGCAGAGAACTCCACCGGCACACCCAGCGCATCCCCCACAAACAGACCATAGATTCCCGATTTGTATTGTTCAGGCAGAAACATAGAAATCCCTCCTGTAACTTCTTGTTACCATTCGGTTTCATTTTGTCATATTTCTATTATAGCACAGCGCCACACCCTTTTGCAATGGAGAAAACGCCGGAAACCGGGACAGCAACCCCCGGAATCCCCCCAAAAGGACGGAAAAAGCGCCGCCGGAAGGGGAGGGGAGGAGTGACACTGTCTCCCACTGACGGAGTCTCCCGGTTTTTTCCGGGGCAGAAAAACGGTTTTCGTACAAGGTGCCTCTTTCTTTTTGGGGGAAGATGTGAGATAATACTACAATACTGCCGCATGGCCTGTGCGGCACTGTGCAAAGATTCTGTCCGGGAGGAGGACACGCATGAACCCTCAACAGCGCATCGCGGCGATTTGCTGCGCCGTTTGCATCCATATGCCTCTGCTCTCCGGCCGGGCCGCCGCGCTGGAGATCGACACCCAGGCGTTTCAGCATCACCCGGTTCGCATGACCGTGGGCCTGGTCTCCCTGGCGCTGGCGCTGATTTTGATTATTTACGCCCTGACCCGGGCCGCCGTTCGGCGGGCCAAACGGGACAAAAGCTATGGCGAGGGCGGCAAGATGCGGGGCATCTCCGTCCCCTCTTATAAAAAGAAACGGGGAAACGACAAGCAATACGGCAGCCGCTTCCTGGGGCGGATGCTGCCCAACTACAAGGGGGGCAAGTCCAGCGCGGAAAGCGCCAACCTCAAGGGCAGTCTGCCCCTGAGCTACAAGGAGAGTTGGGGCAGCCGGAAACGCTATGGCAAGTTCCACTTTGGCGCGTTCCTGCCCTTCTACAAGGGCGGCAAATCCGCCGCGGGGGAGGCCCGCGTCCCCAAGCACCACCAGCCCCGGAGCTACGAAACGCGCAGGGGCCGCCGCTCGCTGGGCGGAATGCGGTTCCCCCTGCCTCTGCCCAGTTATAAAGGCGGAAAATCCTCCGCCTCCGCCGCCGACCTGCGGGGGACGCTGCCCAACAGCTACAAGGAGAGCCGGGGCAGCGCCAAACGCTACGGCTCCTACCGGTACGGCAGCGCCGTCTCCCGGTACAAAGGCGGCAAGTCCGCCGCGGGCGAGGGCCGCGTCCCCATCCCACACCGGCCCGGCAGCTTCGGCGGCGTCCGCCGGTACAAGGGGCCGGACAGCACCTGGCGGCCCAATCTGCCCACCCCCAGCTACAAGGGCGGCGCGTCGGCGGCCCGGGGGGCCAGGCTCTACACCACCATGCCCACCAGCTACCGCAAAGGCAAGGGCGCGGCGGGGGAGGCGGTCATCCCGGTGCCCCACACCCCCAGCAGCCACGGCGGGCGCAGGAGCGACCCCAAGGGGATGACCGGCTGGCGGCCCGATCTGCCCACCCCCAGCTACAAGGGCGGCGCGTCGGCGGCCAGAGCCGCGAAGCTCTATACCACCACCCCCGCCAGCTACCGCAAGGGCAGGGGCGCGGCGGGAGAGGCGGTCGTTCCGGTGCCCCACACCCCCAGCAGCCACAGCGGGCGCAGGCTCAACCCCAGACCTTTCTCTTCGACGCATCGCCGAGCCCCCGCGACCAGAGACAAGGGCGGCTGGCCGGCGGCGCGTGCAAACAAGAGCGGGGGGTCGGCGGCGCTGTCCGCGAAGCTCTATAGCACTGCGCCGGTCAGCTACCGCATGGGCAGAGGCGCGGCGGGAGAGGCCGCTGTTCCGGTACCCCACACCCCCAGCAGCCACAGCGGGCGCAGGTTCAACACCAGACAGCTCGCCGGCTGGCAGCCTGACCTGCCGCTGCCCAGCTACAAGGGCGGGGTGTTCGCCCAGGGACCCGGCGAAGTGCCCACCACCCACCAGCCCGCCAGACACACCGGGTTCCGGCTGTCCAACCTGCGCTTTGGCGCGTGGCGGCTGGACGCCCCCATCCCCAGCTACAAGGGCAGCTTTGCCCCGGCCAAGGCGGCGGGACTGACCCGCCAGGCCCCCCAGACCCACCGGCGGCGGTTCAACGGCCAGCGTCTGACGGGCAAGACCTGGTGCATCCCGGTGGACAGCTACAAGGGCGGCTACGGCGTGGCCGGCGTGGGCAAGCCCCTCCAGGCGCTGCCCCCCAGCTACAAGGCCCCCTGGGGCAGCCAGCGGTGCTACACCGGCGTCATGCTGGCGGTCCCCATCCGCATGGACGGGTCGCCCATGCCTTCCCGCACGGCCATGGAGCTGCCCATGAGCTACAAGGAACCCTGGGGCGGCAGCCGCCGTTACACCGGCGTCCGGTTCCGTCTGCCCATCCGCATGGACGGCTCGCAAACGCAACAAGACCGAGCGGTGCTGGAACTGAACAAGAGCTAGAAGGAGCCGTGGGGCGGTCAG